>JAEXXW010000668.1 GCA_023405565.1 Pseudomonadota bacterium | reverse complement strand
CCAGGAATTGAACATCGCCTCGAACCAGCGAAGAATGAAGATCGGCTGCTTCTCGTCCTCGTGTGGGTCATGGCCTTTCAGCATGCGCGCGCAGAGCATCGGCGTCAGCGTCAGCGAGACAAAGCCCGAAATCACAATCGCGATCGAGATCGTCACGGCGAATTCGCGGAAGATGCGGCCGACGACGCCTCCCATCAACAGGACCGGGATAAAAACGGCGATCAGCGACAATGTGATCGAAACGATGGTGAAGCCGATCTCGCGCGAGCCCTTCAGCGCCGCCTCGAACGGCCGCATCCCGCCCTCGATATGGCGGACAATGTTCTCCAGCATGACGATCGCATCGTCGACCACGAAGCCGATACAGAGCGTCAAGGCCAGCAGCGTCATATTATTGATGGAGAAGTCCAGAGCATACATGACCGCAAACGTACCGACGATCGAGATCGGCACCGCAAGGCCCGGAATGATTGTCGCGGAAAGCTTGCGCAGAAACAGGAAGATCACGAGCAGCACCAGAACGAGCGCGATCATCATGTGATGCTGGACGTCGCTCACTGCCTGACGGACCGAAATGGATCGATCCATCAGGAGTTCGATCTCGACCGAAGCCGGGATTCCGGCGCGCAGCGACGGCAGCTTGTTCTTGATCGCATCGACCACGGCGACCGTGTTCGCGTCCGGCTGGCGCTGGATGCCGAGAACGATGGATCGCTCGCCGTTGAACCAGCTGGCAATCTTGTTGTTTTCGACACTGTCGGAGACGCGGGCAATTTCGTTGAGCTTGACCGGAACGCCGTTGCGCCACGCGACCACGACATTGCTGTAGTCGGTAGCCTTGTCGAGCTGCGACGGCGCCTGAAGCGTCACATTCTGCTGCGGACCGGCCAGCGTTCCGACCGGAACCGACGAGTTCACCTTGGCAACGGCCTGGCGAACATCGTCGAGCGACAATCCGCGCGCCGCCGCGGCTTCTGGATCCACTTGCACGCGCACGGCGAATTTCTGCGCGCCGAACACGAGCACCTGCGCCACGCCCTGAATTTGCGAGATCGATTGCGCGAGCAATGTCTCGGCATATTCGTTGACGGCCGACAGCGGCAGCGTGCCCGAGCGAAGGGCAATGAACAAAATCGGGGCGTCCGATGGATTGACCTTGCGGAAGCTGGGCGGCGTCGTCATCTCGACCGGCAGACGCCGTTGCGCAATGGTCAGCGCCGTCTGCACATCGAGCGCGGCGGCATCGATGTTGCGGTTGAGGTCGAACTGGATGGTGATCCGCGTCGATCCGAGGGTCGATGTCGACGACATCGAGGAAATGCCGGAGATGGTCGATAACTGCCGCTCGATCGGCGATGCGATCGAGGACGCCATGGTCTCGGGGCTCGCACCCGGCAGGGTCGCGGTGATCTCGATGGTCGGAAAGTCAACGCGCGGCAGCGCCGAGACCGACAGGAGTTTGTAGGCAAAGGCGCCAAAAACGATGAACGACGCTGTGATCAGCGTCGTCATGACCGGGCGGCGAATACAGAGCTCGGAAATTCCCATCTGACTATGCCCCGGGCTTTGCCTGGCGCGGGGTCACACGCGTGCCATCGACAAGCAGCAATTGCCCGTCGCGCACGACCGTCTCCCCCCCTTCGAGCCCCTTGGAAATAACGCTTTGCATATCGACTGTGCGCTCGACGGTGACAGGGCGCACCTTTGCAACACCATTCTCGACCACGAAGACATAAGAGCCGGTCTGGCTGACCTGCACCGCCGGCGACGGCACGACCACGGCTTTCTCGTTGCGCAGCACGACCTGGGTATTCACCAGCGTGCCCGGCCAGAGCAACTCGTCCTTGTTGTCCATCGTTGCACGCACCAGCACCATGCCGGTGGCCGGATCGACCGTGTTCTCGATCATGGTGACCTGGCCCTGGGCAACACGATTATCGCCGGGCGCGACGGCCTCGACCGTGGCGGTTTCAGCCGCGAGAGCCTTGCGCAGATCGGGCAGCGACCGTTGCGGCAAGCCGAATGTCACATAGACCGGCACCATCTGATTGATCGTCGCAAGCGGCGTCGTGTCCGCGGGGCGCACGAAATTGCCGACCTTGACATTGGCGGCGCTGATGCGCCCGGTGATCGGCGCACGGATTTTCGTGTAGTCGAGCTGAACTCTCAGATTTTCCAGGGTGGCGCGGTTCGATTCCGCCGTCGCCCGGGCGATATTCACCGCCGTCTGTGCATTGTTCAGCGTGACCTGGGTCGTGGCATTCTTGGCGACCAGTTCGTTGTAGCGCTGAACATCGCGTTCGGCCTGCTCCTGCTGCGCAGCCGCGCCGGCAATCACCGCCTCGACACGTTTGATCTCCGCTTCGAGCTGGCGCCCGTCCAGCGTGAACAGAAGATCGCCAGCCTTGACCGTCGCACCGTCGCGGAAATGCACGCCGGTGATCATCGACTCGAGCCGCGCCTTGATGGCCACGCTCGCGATCGGCGTCACGGTGCCGAGCGCTTCGAGACGAACCGGCACGTCCCGCAACTGCGCGGTCACGACTTCAACCGGCACAACACGTGGAGCTGCCGTCTGTGCGACGGCCTTCTCCGGATTCCAAATCGAACGCGTATAATACGCTCCCGCCCCGACGGCGGCGAGCGCAGCCAACGCGACAACCCATTTCCCTCTGCTCATCGGCAACTTTCTACCATGCCGGGATAGCCGGCTGGCATACCTCTCGATGTAATCCCGCTTCTCGTCGCCGTTCTGCCCCGACGATCTATCGGTGATGGTGGATGTCCTATCATATCCATGCAAAAACTGCACCCATTGCACCGATATCCGGTAAACACCGGGCAACTATGTGGTCATCCCGCCGCATGTCTCAAATAGCCCGCCGGAGCTAAAATCCCATGCGCGTTGCAACATGGAACATCAATTCGATCCGTCAGCGGATGGAAAATCTCTGCGCATGGCTGAACGAACGGCAGCCGGACATAGTCTGTCTTCAGGAGACCAAGATCACCGACGATGCCTTCCCTCGCGCCCCGCTGGAAGAGCTTGGCTATAATCTGGCCATCCACGGTCAGAAAACGTTCAACGGTGTCGCGATCCTGTCCAAATTCCCGCTGGAGGAAGTGACTCCCGGCCTGCCCGGCGATCCGGACGACGATCATGCCCGTTTCATCGAAGCGCTGGTGTCACACCCAAACGGCGCCGTGCGCATCGCATCGATCTATCTGCCCAATGGCAATCCAGTTGCCAGCGAGAAATATCCCTACAAAATGAAATGGATGGACCGCTTGCGTGACTACGCACGTGAGCGGCTTAAACTGGAGGAAGAGCTGGTTCTGGCCGGGGACTACAATGTCATTCCGGCACCGGAGGACGTTCATAATCCGGCGGCCTGGATCGAGGATGCCCTGTTCCGCCCGCCCACACGCGAGAAGTTCCGCGCGCTGACCGGCCTTGGCCTGACTGACGCGATCCGCGCCACCAGCGATCAGGCCGGCCTCTACACCTTCTGGGACTATCAGGCCGGCGCCTGGCAGAAGAATAACGGCATTCGCATCGACCATCTGTTGCTGTCGCCGCGGGCCACCGACCGGCTGACGGCCGCCGGGATCGATAAGCATGTACGCAACTGGGAGAAACCGTCCGACCACGTCCCGGTCTGGATCGATCTCGACGTCTAAAAGGACGTCGCAAAAAAGTTTTCCCGCGATGTCGATTCCGCCAGCGACGGTTCGTCGTGTGAGCAGCGAGGCCAAGACGGCCTCGACGGATCAGAGGAGACTGGACAATGCGTGTGATGGTTCTGGTGAAGGCAACGAAGGACTCGGAAACAGGCACCATGCCGACCACCGAGATGCTGGCGGCGATGGGCAAGTTCAACGAGGACCTGGTCAATGCCGGCATCATGCTGGCCGGCGAAGGCCTCAAGCCATCGTCACTGGGCAAACGCGTGGCTTTCAACGGCGCCAGCCGCGCTGTCATCGACGGCCCCTTCGCAGAGACCAAGGAACTGGTCGCCGGATTCTGGCTCTGGCAGGTGAAGGATATGGCCGAGGCTGTCGAATGGGTGAAGCGCTGCCCCAATCCGATGCCTGGACCGAGCGAGATCGAAATCCGCCCGGTCTTTGAAGCGGCCGACTTCGGGGAGGAATTCACGCCGGAGCTTGCCGACCAGGAAGAACGGCTGCGCGATAAAGTGGCCAGCCAACAAAAGCCTTCATAACCGTTGGAAAGATATCCTTGGAACGATCAAGCAGGCCGGGTTCGTTTTGAGACCGGCTTGCTTGTCTACAAACCGCCGAGGCTTTCGCGCACCGACAACAGATGATCGCGGATCTCGGCGCGTGCACGCTCACCGTCCCGTTGCCGTAACGCGCCAACGATGCGGCGATGCTGCTCCTGATAGATGATCCGCCGCTCCGCAGTCAGGCTCCGTTCCTTCAACTTGCCCCATTGCGTCGTCAGGCGAACGCCATTGATCGCATCATAGATGTCGGCGAGAAGCTGATTGCGCGCAGCGGCAATGATGCGCTGATGCAATCGTCCATCCCATGTCTCGAATGCCGCAACGCTTTTGGCGATCTCGCATTCGTGCAGGCAACGGTCCATCTCGGCAAAATCGCTGGCGATCGCGCGCGCCGCGGCGATCTCGCCGCTCTGCGGCTCCAGCATCAGACGGATATCCATCACCTCGGCAGGGCTGGCGTGCCTGATCTTGCTCACCAGCGGATCCGACGCCTGTTGATCGGTTGATGGCTCGGCGACGAATGTGCCGCGTCCGACATGACGCGTGATGACGCCCTTTTCTTCGAGCTGATCGAGAATCTTGCGCAGCGTGTTGCGGGCGAGACCAAATCGCTCGACCAGATCGCGTTCGGCCGGCAGCCTTTCACCGGGCTGCCACGCCCCCCTGTCGATCTCGCCTTGGATGTAAGTGAGCGCCGCCGTCATGGATTGGCGCGCTTTCGTCCGGGTGTTGAGGCTCGTCACGATGGCTGCCTTTATTGAACCAATCGTGATCCATTTATCGCCAAGCTGATCACGACGCAAGTCATAGCCATCAATGGATTGACAATCTGTGATCCTTCGTGTCCTCATCGACCCAACCACACCAGATTGGTTCACAATTGGATCACAAAAAAGGGAGATACGTTTTATGGATCGGAGGAATTTTCTTTTACGGGCGGCCGCGCTGCCGCTGGCGGCGCAGGGATCGCTGGCTGCTTTTGCCACCGGAGCCCGCGCCCAAGGCGCTTGGCCTGAGAGAAATATTACATTCATCGTCCCCTTCCCGGCCGGCGGTCAGGCTGACCTCGCTGCACGTCCGGTTGCCGCCGCGCTGGAGAAAATCCTCGGACGCCCCATCGTCGTCGACAACCGCGCCGGCGGCGCAGGTGGTTCGGTCGGCAACGCCGCCGTCGCCCGGTCGGCACCGGATGGCTACACCCAGCTCGTGACATTGTCGTCGCTTGCGGTGCTTCCGGAAGCCGATCGCCTGTTCGGACGCACCCCGGCCTATGAAGTGTCACAATTCACGCCGGTCGCGCGCATTCTTGCCGACCCGACATTGCTCGCAGTGCCGGCTTCCGCGCCATGGAAGACCTTGAAGGACTTCGTCGAGGACGCAAAAGCGCGGCCCGGTCAAATTCCGTACGGATCGTCAGGGCCTTACGGCACATTGCATATCGCGATGGAAATGTTTGCCGCCGCTGCCGGCATCAAGCTGCTGCATGTGCCGTTCCGCGGCGCTGCTCCCGCACTGACGGCATTGTTGTCCGGCACGGTTCAGGCGCTCGCATCCGCGCCTGGCGTTCTCAAGCCGCAGGTCGATGACGGCAAGATCCGTGTGCTCGCCAATTGGGGAGCGGAACGCGTCCCGAGCTTTCCGGACCTTCCGACTTTCAAGGAGCTCGGCTATCCGGATGTCGAATTCTACATCTGGGCTGGCCTGTTCACGCCGAAGGGCGTCCCCGACGCGGTGATGACCAAGCTGCGCGATGGCATGCGCCAGGCGATGAAGGCGCCGGAGGTCATCAAGACGTTCGATGCGGCCGGCAGCCCGCCCGCCTATCTCGATCAGGCGGAATTCACCCGCTTCTTCGAAGCCGACAGCGCGCGGTTGATTGCCGCGGTCAAGAAGATCGGCAAAGTCGAATAACTCAACTGACACTGGAATCGGAGCGCTATCGCGTCATGAAGCTTGCGACATTTGTACTGGACGGAAAAACCAAAGTCGGCCTTGTCGACGAGAGCAAAGCCACGCTGAAAGTGGTTGAGGACGTGACTTCCGTTCTCGACATCATTTCCGGCAAGGTGACGGCCAAAGCATCCGGGCCCGACATTGCCCTTTCGCAGGTCAAATTGCTCGCTCCGATTCCTTCGCCGGAACGCAACATCTTCTGCGTCGGCAAGAACTACCGCGAACATGCGAAGGAATTCTCCAACAGCGGCTTCGAGGCCGGCGCCGTGAAAGGCGCGGAGATTGACGAATATCCGGCGGTGTTCACCAAACCCGCGAGCTCGGTGATCGGTCCGGACGCTGATGTCGATCTGCATCCGCAGGCGACACCGAGCGTCGACTATGAGGCCGAACTCGCCGTCGTCATCGGCAAGCGTGGGCGCGATATCCCGAAGGACCAGGCTTACGCACACATCTTCGGCTACACGATCATCAACGACGTGACGGCGCGCGACCGGCAGCGCAATCACAAGCAATGGTTTCTCGGCAAGGCGCTCGATACATTCTGCCCGATGGGTCCGTGGATCGTCACCGGCGATGAAGTCGATCCGGAAAACCTCGACGTCAAATGCTGGGTGAACAAGGAACTGCGTCAAAACGCAAACACCCGCGATCTGATCTTCGACATCCCGACCCTCGTCTCGACGATCTCGGCGGGTCTGACGCTCGTGCCGGGCGATATCATCTCGACCGGCACACCGGCCGGCGTCGGCATCGGCTTCAATCCGCCGAAATTCCTGCGCGCGGGCGATGTGGTGACGGTTTCGATTTCAGGGCTTGGTACGCTGACCAACACGTTCCGCTGATCGCTGGAGATACCGTCCGCCGTTCAGACGAGCGAGCGGGCGGCATCTGCCTCATAGGCATGAGATGTGATC
>JAEXXW010000637.1 GCA_023405565.1 Pseudomonadota bacterium | reverse complement strand
GGCAACCGCCCCCTATAAGGATCTGGCCAGCATGAAGGGCAAGAAGGTCGGCATCACTTCTCCCGGCAGCCTGACTGACAATACGCTGCGTTATTCCATCAAGGAGCTCAAGCTCAGTCCCGAACGGGATTTCGAGATTGTGGGCGCCGGCACCGGTGCCGCCATGCGCGCGGCAATCGATAGCGGACAAATCGATGCCGGCCTTGTGATCCTGACCGAAGTCGCGGCACTTCTGAAGGATCCGAATGCATACAAGATCGTTCTTGATTATCGTGAGTTGCCCTACCCGTCATACGCCGCGCTCGCGCTTGAAAGCTGGGTGAAAGAAAATCCTGCCGTGGCAAAGGCCTTCACTCGCGCGCTTGGACGGGCGATCGCGGATGTCGAAAAAGATCCTGATCTCGCTCGCAAAACGATCGCGAAGATGTATCCGAACTTTTCGGAAGAGCTTATAGCCGAGGTTGCCAAAAGTGCCGTGGAACGCACCCCGAAAGGTGGCAACGTGACGGCGGAATCCATCAAAAATCTGAATGATATCCTGATATCTGCGGACCCAAGCCTGAAGCCCGTCACTTTGCAGGAAACGTTCGATCCCGCACTCTTGGCCAATTGAGCCGGAGACTGCTCCATATCGCCATCACGAGAGAAACAGACGTTGCAAGCGCAGAGCCATGTCGTCGTCGAAGGTGTGTCGAAAGTTTTCGATAACGCTCAAGGCTCCCGCCCGCCCGTGCTCGGCAATATCTCCCTCACGCTGGGTGAGGGAGAATTTCTCTCGATTGTCGGACCGAGCGGGTGCGGTAAATCCACTTTGCTGCGGATCATCTCCGGTTTGGTACCACCGACCGCGGGACAGGTCTTTATCCGGGGCCAACGCGTTGAGGGCCCGCCTCCGAAAGTGGGCTTTATGTTCCAACGCGACACCCTGATGCCTTGGGCCACCGTCACCCAGAATATCGAAGTCGCTCTTCAGTTGGGCGGTGTCGCCAAGACTGAATGGCCGACGCGGATCGCGCAATTGCTCGAACTCCTTGGACTTGGTGCTTATGGCCATTATCTGCCGGCCGCGTTGTCCGGTGGAATGCGCCAGCGCGTCGCGCTTGGCCGGTTGCTCGCCTACGCGCCCGATCTCTATCTCATGGATGAACCATTCGGTGCGCTCGATGCGATGACCAAAATGCTCATGGGGCGCGAACTGCTTCGCATTTGGAGCAAGGAGGCCAAGAGCGTCATCTTCATCACCCATGATATCGAAGAGGCCGTGGGTTTGTCGGATCGGGTGATCGTGATGGCCGCAGCGCCAGGCCGCATTCACGCCGACTACAAGATTAATTTGCCGCGACCTCGCGACTATCGATCGGTTCGCTTGCTGCCGGAATTCCGGGACATCGTCGAGACAATCTGGAACGATATCGGCTTCAACACCGAACAACCGGTTGAGGCTTGAGGGTTTACGACAATTTTCCGCTGTCGCTTCAAGTAGACTTCATAACCCACAAAGACTTACTGCGCGTCCCGTCCCGGTTCTGGCGAGAAATACTGCTCCTTTCTTTCCTTGCCCTCCCAATCTTTATGGTCGGCTGGCGGTTCTTTCTTCACGGTGATATTGGGCCAGATCTTTGCGTAGGTCGCGTTCAGCGCAAGCCACTTGTCCAGGCCTGGCTCCGTATCGGGCTTGATGGCCTCGACCGGACATTCCGGCTCGCAAACACCGCAATCAATGCACTCATCGGCATTGATAACGAGCATATTCTCGCCTTCGTAAAAACAATCGACCGGACACACTTCTACGCAATCGGTGAACTTACAGCGGATGCAATTGTCATTGACAACGTAAGTCATCACACTTTCCCTCGAGACGACACGAAAAGCCAAACTGCTCAGGATTTATCGTTCGACAAAAGCTTTCTCGATCACATAGTGCCCGGGCTCGGCGTTGCTGCCTTCGAGGAACTCCTTATCGTCAAGAAGCTTGACCATATCGGCTAACATCGCAGGACTGCCGCACATCATGATCCGGTCACGTGACGGGTCAATCGGCAAAAGGCCAAGATCCGATGGCAGTTTGTTCGAGGACAATGCGTCCGTGATGCGACCTCGGTTCTGAAACTCTTCACGGGTGACCATAGGATAATAGATGAGCTGCTGACGAGCCTGCTCTCCAATAAACTCGTCGTGTGGCAGCTCTTCAGTAATCAGCTTCTGATAGGTTAGCTCCCGGATAAACCGGCATCCATGCACCAGAATGACCTTGGCGAACCGTTCATAGGTCTCCGGATCCTTGATCACGCTGAGAAAAGGCGCAAGACCTGTACCGGTGCCAAGAAGATACAGATTTTCGCCCGGCAGCAGGCTGTCATGCACCAATGTCCCCGTCGCCTTGCGGCCAACCAGAACCCTGTCGCCTTTTTTAAGGTGCTGCAGCCGTGACGTCAGCGGACCATTGGGAACCTTGATGCTGAAAAACTCGAGTTGCTCCTCATAATTCGAACTCGCCATGCTATAGGCGCGCATCAGGGGCTTCCCATCCACCTCCAGACCAATCATGGTGAATTGGCCATTGATAAACCGGAAACCGGGATCCCGTGTCGTTGTGAAACTGAAGAGCGTGTCAGTCCAATGATGCACGTCGAGTACAGTCTCGGAGTTGAGATTGCTCATCCGCAAGCCTCGCCTTTGAGATTAAGCCGCAACGCCGTAACCGCCACCGCCAGGCGTCTCGATCACAAATATGTCGCCCGCTTCCAGTTCGGCCCGGCCTGAAGATGCGAGGGGCGTGTGATCGCCGTTAACGCGTTCAACCCATTGCCGGCCGGGCGCGCCATCCTGGCCACCAGCGAGACCAAATGGAGAAACATTCCGTCGTGAAGCGACAATCACGGCCGTCATTGGCTCGAGAAACTCGAGGCGCCGGACCGCACCATCGCCGCCGCGCCAGCGACCCACACCGCCTGAACCATGCCTGATCGAGAAATCGAGCAAACGGACCGGATATCGTAACTCTAGAATTTCAGGATCCGTCATCCTGGTATTGGTCATATGCACTTGTGTAGCCGAAGCGCCACCGAAGAAATTGCCATCGAGGGTCATCCCCGCGCCGCTACCGCCACATATCGTTTCGTAATATTGATAAGCGGCGTTACCAAAAAGGAAGTTGTTCATTGTTCCCTGGCTGCATGCGAGCACTCCCAGCGCACCGAAAAGCGCACCGCAAACGGCCTGACTGACCTCCGTGTTGCCCGCCACTACGGCTGCGCCAGGCGCAGGAGACAGGAACGTGCCTTGCGGAATGACAATCTCTATCGGCTTGAGACATCCGTCATTCAACGGGATGTCCTCGCCAACCAGACAGCGGAAGACATAGAGCACCGCTGCGCGCGTCACCGCCGGTGGCGCATTGAAGTTGTCTCCGCGCTGCGCCCCGGTTCCTGTGAAATCGACGATTGCGGAGCGCGTCTCCTTGTTCACCGAAACGCGGACCTGCAATGGCGATCCATCGTCCATCGTGTAGCTGAATTGTCCATCGCCGATACGGGCGATTACACGCCGAACGCTTTCCTCAGCATTATCCATCACATGGCGCATGTAGAGCGAAACCGTATCCCAACCCCAATGCGCTACGATACGGTTCAACTCGTGAACGCCCGCCTCATTGGCGGCAACCTGCGCCTTGATGTCGGCGACATTCACATCCGGATTGCGGGCGGGATAACGGGCCTGCGCCAGCAATTCCCGAAATTCAGTTTCGCGGAAATGTCCCTGATCCATGAGCAGGAAGTCGTCGATAACGACCCCCTCCTCTTCCAATGTGTGCGAATTTGGTGGCGTCGAGCCTGGTGTGGTGCCGCCGACATCGGCGTGATGCCCACGGCTGCCGACAAAGAACCGGATCGAGCTTTCATCCTTATCAAAAACCGGCGTGATGACGGTAATGTCGGGAAGGTGCGTACCACCGTTAAAGGGATTGTTCAGCGCGACAACATCGCCCGGACGCAATGTTGATTTGCGCCGGCGCAGGACAGTCCTGACGCTCTCACCCATCGCCCCAAGATGCACGGGAACGTGCGGAGCATTGGCAACAAGATTGCCATTGGCGTCAAAGATCGCGCAGGAGAAATCCAGCCGTTCCTTGATATTGACGCTCATGGATGTGTTTTGCAGCACGGCACCGGTCTGTTCAGCGACGCTCATGAACAGGTTGTTGAACAGTTCCAGCAGGACGGGGTCGGCCTTTTCCGTCCCGGCGGCACTGGCCAGCGTTCTTGCGGCCGCGCGGCGCAGGATCAGATGATCGAGCGTGGTGACCTCCGCCATCCACCCGGGCTCGACGATGGTGGTGGCAGCGGATTCGCGAATAAGGGCGGGACCTGCGATATGATCGCCGGCGCGAAGCGTGCTTCGGTCATAGACCGGCGCGCGATAGCTCTGTCCGTTGCTCCAGAGCTCGACATGATCGATGGCCGTCAGCGGTTCCGCCGAGCGCGCCAGTAGCGTCGTTTCATGAACTGGCTCACCGGGATAGATCGCTTCAATGGTCACTGTCTCTGCGATCAGTGCGCGATCAGGCGTGGCAAAGCCAAACCGGGCACGATGCGCTGCCGTGAACGCAGCGACCATATCCCGATAAGACGCAAAGGAAACGGGAAGCGCAGCCTCGGTGCCGGAATAGCGCAAATGAACCTTGCGCTCGATGACAATGGCGGCAGGAGCCGCACCCTGTTCGACAAGGGCTTGTGCCGCCGAATGAGCGAGTTTCGCGGCATGTTGCTCGAGCGCGACCAGCGCATCAGGGGAGAATGCGACTTCGACCGTTTGCTCGCGCATCACGGCCTGATCGGCCAGTCCCATTCCATACGCAGACAACACGCCCGCGTAAGGATGGATAAAGACCGTATCCATCCGCAATTCATCAGCGACCAGGCAGGCGTGTTGTCCGCCTGCTCCGCCAAAACATTGCAACGCGAAGCGCGTGACATCATAGCCTTTCTGTACCGAAACCTGCTTGATCGCATTCGCCATATTGGCCACGGCGATGCGAAGATATCCCTCGGCGATGTCGCGAATGTCGCGCCTCTCGCCGGTTGCGGCCGCAATCTCATCAGCAAGTCGCGAGAACCGCTCCCTCACAATATCGGCGTCCAGCAATTGGTCGCCATTCGGTCCGAAAATTGCGGGGAAGTGACGCGGCTGGATTTTGCCAACGCAAACATTCGCGTCGGTGACGGTGAGAGGGCCGCCACGGCGATAGCTGGCAGGCCCCGGATTGGCGCCGGCGGAATCCGGCCCAACACGAAAGCGCGAGCCGTCAAAATGCAGGATCGACCCGCCACCAGCCGCAACCGTGTGAATCGCCATCATCGGGGCCCTGATGCGAACACCGGCAACTTCCGTATCGAATGTGCGCTGGAACGTCCCGGCATAAAGCGCGACGTCCGTCGACGTTCCACCCATGTCGAACCCGATGATTTCATCGAAGCCAGCCATCGAAGCCGTTCGCGCAGCCCCCACAATCCCGCCTGCGGGACCGGACAAGATCGCATCCTTGCCCTGAAAATGGGGCGCATCGACCAGGCCACCATTCGATTGAATGAAATACAACTTGGCATCGCCGAGCTCTGCAGCCACGCGATCGACATATCGCCGCAGAATGGGCGAGAGATATGCATCCACGACAGCGGTATGACCGCGTGGAATCAGACGAAGAAGCGGGCTGACCTCATGGCTGGCCGATATTTGCGTGAAACCGGCCGCGCGGGCCAACGCAGCGACACGGCGTTCGTGATCCCCATATTTCCAGGCGTGCATGAGAACGATTGCGCATGAGCTGAAACCTTCGCCACGCGCTGCATCCAACATTGAACGAATGCTGGCCTCATCAAGCGCAGAAAGTTCCTTGCCGTGGACATCAATGCGCCCGGAAATCTCAACCACCTTGCTGTAGAGTGGCGATGGCAACGCGATGTTGAGATCGAACAGGCGCGGACGCGCCTGATCGCCGATGCGCAACGCATCCCTGAAGCCTTCATTGACGATCAACAGCGTGCGTTCACCCTTGCGTTCAAGCAAGGCGTTTGTCGCGACCGTCGTTCCCATCTTAACGGTATCGACGAGGCCACTGGGGATCGGCTGATCGAGCGCAATATCAAGGATCTGCTTGATACCGGCGATCGTGGCATCCGAATAATGTTCCGGATTTTCACTCAGAAGCTTATGGGTCGACAAGCGGCCACTTGGATCGCGCGCGACGATATCAGTGAACGTGCCCCCACGATCAACCCAAAATTGCCAGCCACTGCTCATTGCGTCTTGGATCCTCAGTCTCGTCCCAGCAAACATAGATAATACGAATATATTACGTCAATAAAATACAGATATTTTGTATTCATATGACGTATCCCCGCACGCGGCGGCACGCCGCCTAAAGCCCTAAACTCCGTCTCTGAGATTAGGACGCTGCTTTTTCCGCCAGACGTGCGCGCTTGGCCACAGTCCATTCATTCAGACGCTGGTGTGCAACCTTGGCTTCCTTGGCCATGTAGTCCTCGTCCACCTGCCAGCACGCCAGCTCGACCCGCAGCCCGTTCGGATCAAAGAAATAGATGGAGTTCATCGTGTGGTGATCCGTAACACCAAGTACCGGAATGCCGGCTGCTTCGAGTTTTTTCTTGAACGTGACCAGTTCCTCCTGGGTCGCGACCTCCAATGCCAGATGGTTGACCCATGCCGGTGTGTTCGGTGACGGTTCGGGAGCGATATCATCACCGAGGTCGAAGAAAGCAACACAGGAGCCATCGTTCATCCGAAAGAACAGATGGCAAAATGGATTATACTCTCCGGTGGACGGCACATGATCCTCCCGAACGATATGAAATAACGGCAGACCAAGAATATCCTCGTAGAAACGCCGCGTTTCCTCGGCATCCTTGCAACGATAGGCGAAGTGATTCAACTTCTGGATCGCAATGCTCATGACGGTCTCCTTTGTGTTCGACATCGCGTCTGTTGCAGAATCGATTACAGACGCCCGGCAAATGCAGTCATTGAATCGGCCATTTCAGCAACGAGGTCCGGACGCCCCGTCAGATAGTGATCGCCTCCCGCCAGACGATGACTCTTCAGCCGCCCCGGCGCGGCGGCTACCCAGACGTCATTGTCGCACGGAAAGATCGATGAATCGGCTGTGTGCTCGAACAGGATCACCGGTACCGTCGTCCGCGCGAGATTGGTTGGCCCGTCACCGCGGCTCATCGGCGACCATTGACTGAAAAATCCCGTCAATGACGTGTAGCGCCCCATGCTGTTGGCAGCATAATTCTGCGCTCGCGGCGGTCCCCAGATTGTTGTGCCGGGAACGCGGTCATTCGGATCAATCGAAGCATCGAGACAGCGCGGGTCCGCAAGAGTCCGGTTGATCAGAAATGCCATATCGCGCGGCCCGCCCGGAATGGCTCGAATTTGCCGCAGCTTTGCCTGTGCCCATGCTGTGATCCGCGCGATACGTGCTTTCTGTGCGGAACGATAGCGCAGCATAAATTCCGCTGAAAAAGGCGGTCCATTGTCCGGATTGAACATATCCAGAGCGGGATCAGAGGCGAGCAGGTCCGCCTCATCGATCACCGCAGGATCGATCCAGTTCTCGATAATACGTGATCGACCAAGATGGGCGGCACACAGGGCAATGCCGTTGGCCGGTGGAAGATCTGATGGATCCAGGGAAATCGGATCGCCTGCTGCAGTATGCGTGATATCCAGTTTTTCCGCTTGCGCCTGATACAGGCTGACAAGCGCAGCACCTCCGGAATTGCCAATGAGCATGACGCGATCGAAGCCACGTGCGCGAAGCCATTTCACACCGGCTCCCAAATCCTGGATCGCCTGCTCGAGCAAAAGAACAGCATCGTTGCCAACGTAGCGCGTATTGAGCGCTAGCATTGCGATGCCTCGCTTGGTCAGCGGTTCGACGAGATAATGCGCATGGAAATTAGATGTTGGGTGAATGACGATGGCGGCACAGCGCGCCCCTACTGGATGCGTGAACAGCCCCCAGATGCGGGGATTCATCATCTGAAGACCCGATTGACTTTCCTGAGCCGCACCCGGCCGGACGTCGATGCGAACGAGCTCCGGTGTCACAAAGATGATCCTTCTTCGACAGGTTTACTCTCGCCGGTATACCCCACAACCGCCTCGTCAATGAGAGCAGACACGCGGTTCGCATCACTCATGTTCTGGATCAAAAGCATCGTCAGTCGCGCGAGCGCAATACCGGTATTTGCCTCGCCCACTTCAGAAAGACGATCACAGAGCTTCGTGTAGGTTTCCTCAAGCTCATCACGTGTCATGCCGAGGTTATCTCCGCGTGATGTTGTGATAATGCGAATTTGTTCATCACAGCTTCCAAACTCTTTGCATCCGCCTGTTTCCAGCGGGCCATAACGTGCCCATCAGGACGGACGAGGTAGAGTGTACCGAATTGCGCCCCAAAAAGAGGAAACAGCCGCCCTGTGCGGTCTTCGACATACTCGTCAGCAACCTCGCTCGTCCTGCGAACCACTCGATGCAGCTTGATCGGAAGCGTCTGCATGAGCGCCTCGCAGACATGGAGAACCGACGCCGGCACGTCACCGGACTCGCTGAAATACAGGATATCGAACCGCGCCCCGAGAAGATCAGTGAGATACCCCTCTCGTTTGCCGTGCTGTGTGTGGATGATGAGCGGGCACTCGGGCAGAACGAACCCGGGCGCCGGCCCCGCTTCAAATTCATCGTGTTCATCCGGGATGACCAGCGAGGACGCGGTCAATGGGGTCGCCGCATGCTGACGGGGAATGACAAGATCTCGCAAAGCCGGGTTGTTCAAGGCCAGCGAAAGCACCGCATCACGCATCAATCGGTGCGGCTTCGACGGTGGCGACATGAATTCAGCACCACGCGAGGCATAGCGTATGTTGCTCAACGCCGCAAACCGTCGTTCCTCGGAATAAGTATCGAGAAGCCAGAGATCGTTGAGACCGCGAAGCGTGAAGGCCAGTTTCCAGGCGAGATTGTGAGCGTCTTCGACCGCCGAATTCATGCCGCGAACGCCAAAAATCGGCACAAGATGGGCCGCATCGCCGCAAAACAATACACGGCCATGCCTGTAGTTATCGAGAGTGAGTGCACTCGCGCGGTAGAGGCTGAGCCAGACCGGCTCCCAATCTCCCTCAATTCCCAGCATGTCGAGATGCTTCTGAACCCGCTTCAGAACCTCGTCGGGTTGCGCAGCCCACGATTCGTCCTTTTCGCGGATCTGATAGTCAAATCTGATCATGCCGCGTGGCTGCTTGTACATCAGCAGCGTACCATCCAGCAGGGATGGCGGGTTAAACCAGCAATGCCGCCCGGCCCGCACGTTTTCATTATCGACACGGATATCAATAATCACGTATCGGCCGACATGGCGCTCGCCCCTCATCCTGAGCCCAAGCTCGCGGCGGACAGTGCTTTGACCGCCATCGCATGCGACAAGCCACGCCGTTTCCATGCCGTATGTGTCGCCGTCCGCAGTTTCGACGGCCAGCGACACACCATCATCCGAATTCGTAAGACTCCGCAACCGGGTTTGCCAGCGGATATCGATCAGGTCGCGATGACGCTCGGCTTCCTTGACCAGGCAATGCTCAATGTAATTTTGCAATTGACTGATGGAGGGAGGAAATTTCTGATTTTCGTCGTCCGGAACGTGAAGACGGGCAATCTCGGTCATGCCAAGAAATGTCCACCCCTCCTTCCAACGCAGACTCGTATCGAGCACAGCATCGACGACACCGATACGATCGAAAATCTCCATTGTACGGCGCGTAAACGCCCCAGCCCGGCTGCCAGTACATACCGTTGCATCGGCCTCCAGGACGACGCTGGCAATACCGTGCTTGGCCAGGCTGAGCGCCAGGACGAGGCCGGTTGGCCCACCGCCCGCTATCACTACCTGATGAGGCGTCGATTCCTTCCCAGCATTCAGCGGCGGCAACTCCGCCGCATGGTGCTCGTAAGGGAAATATTCGGAGAATGTAACTTCCATCGGGATTCAGGCCTTGAAGCTCCTTTGAAACGTCCTGCAACACATTTGAAGCAGGACATTTCAATTGCTGAGCGCTGATCAATATCAGCGTGGGGCACCGGTCAGGATATCGCCCGTCGGCACGAGCACCCCGTCTTTTACGGTCATGATCTGCATCTGATTGATCGGAAAGCCGTCGGTCGAAGCATTGTTGAAACGGATTCCATCCAGCAGGAACTGGTTTTCCTGCTTGTCGACGCGCCGGATGACATCCATCAGCTCCGCTCTTTGCGGCTTCTTCATCTGCTCAAGTGCTTTGACGAATGCTTCGGCCAGTGCCGCACCCATCGGCATCGCTGTTGGATCGAAACCCGCGCCGAAAAACTTGGCCATTGCTGTCTGATACCGGACAATGGCGGGATCATTCTTGAATCGCTCGGCCGATGGGTCCTTCAGATAGATCGCACTGACGATGCCCTCAATGACAGGGACAGGCAGACGCTTCAGCAACCCTGATGATGCCGTACTTGTCTCAACGATGCGAAGCGGCTTCCAGCCGATATCCGACGCCTTCTGCAAAGCCTGAGCTGCAGTGCGGCCGACAGCGAAATTGATGAAGGTGTCTGCGCCACTATTGGCGAGCTTCACGATCTGCGAATCAACCGTTGCGTCGGTGTTTTCATAACTTTCCGAAGCGACGATTGTGATGTCGCTTCCAGCAATGGCGCGTTTGAAGCCTTCCAGACCATCTTTTCCGTATTCATCATTGCCATAAAGTATAGCGACCTTCGCCTTCGGATTCGTCTGCTTCAGATAGGTTGCGAAGATGGTCATCTGAGTTGCCGGGACAGGCGGGAAACCGATTGTCCACGGATTCTTCTTGTAGTCGCCAAAATATGAGGCAGCCGACAGAAGATAGACATGCGGCACCTTCTTGGCATTCAGATAATCGATGATAGCTCGGTTCTCATTGGAGCCGAATGGTCCAAGCACCGCAAAGACCTGATCCTGATCGACGAGTTCGCGCGCTCCGGAGACCGCCCGTGAGGGCTGTCCGCCAGAATCGACGATGCGCGTCACAACCTTTCGGGTCTTTCCGTCCGCCATACGCACGCCACCCTGTTCATTCACGTACTTCAGGTAGGCGTCGATCTGGCGATTGTAGATCGACAACGGCGCTGTAGGGCCCGACAACGGCGCAATTGTTCCGACTGTCACCGTATCATCGGTGATCCCCGGCGATGCAGACTCAGCACTCGCCGCGGAACTCAACAATGTCAGCGTCAGACCGATCGCAATCAAACCTGGCTTAAGA
>JAEXXW010000634.1 GCA_023405565.1 Pseudomonadota bacterium | reverse complement strand
ATCCTGTTCCGCACGCTGCAGGCGCTTGGCGCATCGTCGGGTCTTGTGATCGGCCGCGCCATCATCCGCGATCTCTACGCGCGTGAACGGGCCGCCTCGATGATCGGGCTTGTGACCACCGTCATGGTGGTGGCCCCGATGGTGGCACCGTTGATCGGCGGCCTGCTCGATAAGGCGCTCGGCAAGGAATATGGCTGGCAGAGCACGTTCATTCTTGTCGGCGCATTTGCCGGCATTGTCATGCTCTGGGTTTTTGCCGGGCTGAAAGAGACGCGGCCCGATCACATCACCGGCGGTGGACTGCGTTTCATCTGGCGCGAAAGTCGCGAACTGTTCGGCGACCGGCGTTTCCTTGGCTATGTTCTGGTCTGCGCCATCGGCACCGCCACCTTCTTTGCATTCCTCGGCGGTGGCCCGCATGTCGTCGTCAGCATCATGGAGCGCAGTGCGTTCGAATACGGCCTGTGGTTCATGCTGACCGCCGGCGGCTTCATGGTCGGCAATTTCGTCACGGCGCGAAACTCGCAACGCTATGGCATCGACCGCATGATCCATGCCGGATTGCTCTGCATGATCGTCGGCGCGGTGTTGACCGTTCTCTCCGTCGCGCTCTGGCCCCATGATGGCCCATGGACCATCTTCATTCCGCAGCTTCTGATCTCGCTCGGCAACGGCATCTTCCTACCCAATTGCGTCGCCGGCGCCGTCAGTGTGCGGCCACAGGCGGCCGGCACGGCCTCCGGCATCACCGGCTTTTCGCAAATGGCGATCGGCGCCGCAGCCGCGCAGGGCATGAGCCACCTGGTCGCCCATGCCGAGACGGCCATGCCGCTCGCCATCGTCACGTTGATCCTGTCAGCGATCGCAAGCGCGGCGTTCTATGTCTTCCTGACGGGACGACGCGCCTGATTCCTTTTCAGGTCTGGCCGGTCATCGCAAGCCATTCGTCCTCAGTCAGCACCGCGACGCCGAGCGCCTGCGCTTCGGTGAGCTTGGAGCCAGCGCCTGGACCAGCCACAACATAATCGGTCTTCTTCGACACCGAACCAGCGACCTTGGCACCAAGACGCTCAGCCTGCGCCTTGGCCTCGTTGCGGGTCATCTTTTCGAGCGAGCCGGTGAAGACGACCGTCTTACCGGCAATGGCTGTATCTCTCTTCGGCTTTTCGGCGTCGAGGATCGTCACCTGTTTGGTCAGTCGTTCGACAATACCGCGATTATGGCTTTCGCCGAAATAGGCCGCCACGGCCTGAATGACCGTGTCACCGATCTGATCGAGCGCATCCATCTCGGCGATGGTGTCCGCATCATCCTTCGCTACGTTCAGGCAGGCGTCGTGGAACGCCTCCCACGAACCATAGCCGCGCGCGAGCGCCAGCGCCGTGGTTTCGCCGACGTGGCGGATGCCGAGTGCATAGATGAACCGGTCCAGCGCAATCTCACGCCGCTGTTCGATGGCTGAGAACAGATTGCGCACGGAGGTTTCGCCGTAACCCTCCTGCTCTTCGAGCCGGATAGTCCTGTTCCGTTCGGCAAGCGTGAAGATATCCGCCGGTTCCTGGACCCAGCCCTGCTCGAAGAAGAATTCGATCTGCTTCTCTCCCAATCCATCGATATCGAAAGCACGACGAGAGACAAACAGCATCAGATGCTGGATCTTCTGGTAAGGGCAGGCGAACTCACCGGTGCAGCGGGCGCGTGCGCCCTCCTCGCCGGTTGCCGTTTCCTCGCGCACGACATCGGTGTGCAAGGGGCACGGGCATGTCTTCGGGAAATGATAGGGCTTGGCGTCTTTCGGGCGCTTGTCGATGACGACATCGACCACCTGCGGAATAACGTCACCGGCGCGCTGGACAATCACCGTATCGCCGATGCGGATATCCCGCCCCTCGCGCAGCTCCTCGCCTCCACCGCCGATGCCCTTGATATAGTCTTCGTTATGTAGCGTGACGTTCTGCACAATCACGCCGCCGACACCGATGGGTTCAAGCTTGCCGACCGGCGTGAGAGCCCCTGTGCGTCCCACCTGGATCTCGATGCCCTTGAGCACTGTCATGGCCCGCTCGGCCGGGAATTTATGAGCCGTCGCCCAACGCGGCGTGCGCGAGATGAAGCCAAGCCGCTCCTGCCAGTCGAGGCGATCGACCTTGTAGACGACACCATCGATGTCATAGTCGAGATGCGAGCGTTGCTCCTCGATCTCGCGATGAAACGCAATGAGTTGTTCAACCGAATGGCAGAGCTTCGTGAGCGGATTGGTCTTGAAGCCGCACGTCTCGAACCATTTGACCATGCCGGATTGCGTATCCGTCGGCATGCCGCTCATCTCACCCCAGGCATAGGCAAAGAAACCGAGCGGACGCGATGCGGTGATACTCGGATCCTTCTGCCGCAGCGATCCCGCCGCGGAGTTCCGCGGATTGGCGAAGACCTGCTCGCCGGCCGCTTTCTGGCGTTCGTTGAGCTGCAGAAATGCACGTTTGGTCATATAGACCTCGCCGCGCACTTCGCAGATCTGCGGCACATGCCGTCCTTTCAGCTTTTGCGGCACATCATGCAAGGTACGGATATTGGCGGTGACGTCTTCGCCCGTCGTGCCGTCGCCGCGCGTTGCCGCGGTCACCAGTTCGCCGTTCTCATAACGCAACGACATCGACAGACCGTCGATCTTCGGCTCCGCGCTGAAGTCAATTCTCTCGTCCTCGCCGAGTCCGAGGAACCGGCGGATGCGGGAGACAAAGTCGATGACATCCTGTTCGCTGAAAGCATTGTCGAGCGACAGCATCGGCACCGCGTGCCGCACCTTCTTGAACCGGCCAGTAGGCGCAGCACCGATGCGTTTCGACGGCGAATCCTTCCGGATCAGCTTCGGGAAACGCGCCTCGATCTCGGCGTTGCGCTGACGCAGGGCATCGTATTCGGCGTCCGAAACCGTCGGCGCATCCTGCTGGTAATAGCGCTTGTCATGCTCGGCGATGAGTTTGGCGAGCCGCTGCAATTCACCCGCAGCCTGCTCTTCGGTCAGCTTGGCGGTCGGCGTCAGAGGGGAGGCGGAAGCGCGTTTGGCCATGGTATCGCTATGAACTCGTCATTCCGGGGCGCCATCGCTGGCAAGTTTACGCAGCCAGCGTGAACTTGGCTGCGTGGCGCGAACCCGGAATCCATAATTACAGTCTCGAGCAAGTTCAAATCGTGAGAGTGCCGCTGGATTCCGGGTCCCGCGCTCATGCGCGGTCCCGGAATGACGCCCAGAAGATACAGTTACGCCGCCGCCTTGATCAGTCGCTCCGCCGCAGCGCGGGCTTCGTTGGTAATTTCCGCGCCCGCAAGCATCCGGGCGATTTCCTCGCGGCGGCGGTCGGCAGCAACTTCGTTGACCCGCGTCGCGACGCGCTTGCCCTTGTCGAGTGCATCCTTGGCGATGACATAGTGCCGGCTGGCGCGTGCGGCGACCTGTGGCGCGTGGGTGACGGCAATGGCCTGCACACGCGAGGCGAGTTTCGCCAGATGCATGCCAATGGCGTCGGCCACGGCACCGCCGACGCCGGTATCGATTTCGTCGAAGATCAGCGTGGGCGCCGAGCCCTTCTCGGCGAGCACAACCTTCAAGGCGAGCAGGAAGCGCGCGAGCTCGCCGCCCGACGC
>JAEXXW010000523.1 GCA_023405565.1 Pseudomonadota bacterium | reverse complement strand
GCCTGAAACAGCCGCAGAATGCGATTGCGACATCACCGCAGGAAGCGCGCGCGATTGCCGGCCAAATCGGCTTCCCGATCGTGATCCGTCCGTCCTACGTGCTCGGCGGCCGTGCGATGGAAATCGTCCACGACACGCATCAGCTCGACCGCTATCTGGCGCGGCTGACCGGCGATCTCGATCGCCCGTCGGAACTTGTGGTGTCGGCAAAGCGTCCGCTGCTGCTCGATCGCTATCTGTCGGATGCGGTGGAAGTCGACGTCGATTGCCTGGCCGACGGCAAGGATACTTTCATCGCCGGCATCATGGAACATATCGAGGAAGCGGGCGTGCATTCGGGCGACTCAGCCTGCGCGCTGCCGCCGCATTCGCTCGATGCCGATCTGATTGCTGAACTCGAACGGCAGACCCGCGCGCTGGCGCTGGCGCTGAATGTCGGCGGCCTGATGAACGTGCAATACGCGATCAAGGATCGCGAGATCTACGTGCTCGAAGTCAATCCGCGTGCGTCGCGCACGGTGCCGTTCGTCGCCAAGGTGATCGGATTGCCGGTCGCCAAGATCGCCTCGCGCGTGATGGCCGGCGAGCCGCTGGCGAATTTCAAGCTTGAGACACCACGCTTCGACCATACCGGCGTCAAGGAAGCCGTCTTCCCGTTCGCCCGCTTCCCCGGCGTCGATACGGTGCTCGGGCCGGAGATGAAGTCCACCGGCGAGGTCATGGGCCTCGACCGGAATTTCGATATCGCCTTCGCCAAGAGCCAGATGGGTAGTGGAACCCGGGTGCCGCGCGCCGGGACGGTGTTCGTCTCGGTTCGCGACCAGGACAAGCCGCGGATCATCGAAACCCTCGGGATGCTGTCGAAGCTGGGCTTCAAGATCATCGCCACGTCCGGAACCAAACGATATCTTGACGAACAGGGGGTACCCTCGTCGAAGATCAACAAGGTGCTGGAAGGCCGGCCCCATATCGTGGATGCGATCAAGAACGGCGAGGTCCAGCTCGTATTCAATACCACCGAGGGGGCACAGGCCCTGGCGGACTCAAGGTCGCTCCGGGCCGCTGCCCTCTTGCATAAAGTGCCGTATTACACCACTCTTTCCGGAGCCGTCGCGGCGGCCAGAGGAATAAAAGCCTTTCTCGAGGGTGACCTCGAGGTCCGCGCGCTGCAGAATTATTTCGGCAGTCGGAACTGAACCAGACGCCGTTCCGGCGTGTTGGTGGCGGTTGTTTCTGGACAGAAGTTCGATCGCGTGCCGGGCAAAGTGGCCGGCCTGCGATCAGCACTTTTGTCTTTTTGTGCCCTCGGGGCCATTGGCCCGGGGCCGGAGGTTGGAAGACGATGGAAAAGATCCCGATGACGGCGGCCGGCTACACGGCGCTCGAAACCGAGCTGAAGCACTGCCAGCAAGTGGAGCGCCCGCGCATCATCCAGCAGATTACGGAGGCGCGCGGCCACGGCGACCTTTCGGAAAACGCCGAATATCATGCCGCCAAGGAAGCGCAGTCTCATAATGAGGGCCGCATCGCCGAGCTCGAAGACAAGATGGCGCGCGCCGAGGTGATCGACGTCTCGAAACTGTCTGGCGACACCGTCAAGTTCGGCGCCACAGTGACGCTCGTGGACGAGGACACCGAGAAGAAGCAGGTGTGGCAGATCGTCGGCGAACCTGAAGCAGACGCCAAATCCGGCCGTATCTCGATTTCTTCACCGCTGGCCCGCGCCCTTCTTGGCAAGAAGAAAGGCGCCAGCGTGGAAGTCGTCACACCTGGCGGCGCCAAGGCCTATGAAGTTCTGAAGGTGGAGTGGCGCTGAGGCGGCACCGACCCTATTCCAGAATTATATTCATTTAGATGTAATTGATCGCCGGGCGCTTTGCCCGGCGATTTTTTTGCGTCAACGTCGCACCGATCAGCTTCAAGTGAAAAATTCGCGCCGGTTACGCGGCGGTAACTGCGGCAACAAAGCCGCAACGTCTGGCGTAATGCGCGCACCCACGGGGATGTGAACGGATTTACGACGAAAGCACGATGACAAGAATGCGCATCGCATGAAATGCGGAACGTCTCACCTTTCCAGATCTCACACGGGAATTACTGATGGCACTGAAAGACATCCAAACGAACTGGCGCCCCTATGTGTTGAGCATTCTCCGCATCATGGTCGGCCTCGTGCTCCTGCAATATGGTATGGCAAAGCTGCTCGGGTTTCCGCAGGTCGCCATGTTCGCAAAACTGCAATCCTTCAGCCTTCCCTGGATCGCGGGTGTTCTTGAACTGATCGGCGGCGTGCTGATCATCATCGGCTTGTTCACCCGGCCGACCGCCTTCGTTCTCTCGGGCCTGATGGCGTTCGCCTATTTCATCGGACATGCGGGCCGCGACATTTATCCGATCCTCAACGGCGGCAACCTCGCAATCCTGTTCTGCTTCATCTTTCTCTACATGGCGGTCGCCGGTGGCGGCTCATTGAGCGTCGACGCAGCGCGTAAGAGCGCGTAACCGTCCACTGCTGATCAGCAGATCGTCGGGCGGAGACCATGCCGATGCATCGCAAAGGCTTGTCTCTCCGCTCGACCGTCGCTCGCTGCGCAGTGGCAGCTCAGTGCAAGACCCGCCAGGCTCCGGGCGTCACGCCGACCTGCCGCGCGAAGGAGCGGGTCAGATGACTTTGGTCGGCAAAGCCGGACGCCAATGCGACATCCGCGAGCGAAGTCTCGCCGCGGATGAGAAGATCCTTGGCCCGGGCGATGCGGCGCCGAAGCAGCCATTGATAGGGAGCCACGCCCATCGAGCGCTTGAAGGCATGTGCGAACTGGCTGGTCCGCAATCCACATAGCGCAGCGAGTTCAGCGAGGCCGATACCACCGATAAGGCTGGTCTCGATCACGTCCTTCGCCAGCCGTTCCTGCCAGGAACTCAAGCCTCCGGTTACCGGACGACGCACAGCGAGATCGCCGTAGTGAGCGCACAGGTAAATACCAAGGCTCCACATGTAGTGGTCGGCAAAAAGCGGATCAATCGTCTCGGGCGCATCGAAGAATGGATGAATTCGTAAAGCCAGATGCCGAAACACCGGATCGTCCGTCACGTGGTAAAGACTCCGCCCAAGATGGGTGACACGTGGCACCTCCAGATCGTCTGCGATCTCCTGCATAAAATTTCGCTGCAGCAACACCTCCTGCGTATGTCGAGGCGTGGTGAAATCGATGTGCGCCAGACTCGACACATAAAGGAAATGGGTCTGCCCCTTCCGAACGGGGTGGGCATAGCTCCGACCGTCCAGGAAGACGTCGCTCAGTTCGTCATTAAAGTGCACGCCGATGCTGTAGGCATCTTCCCAAGTGGGAAATTCCGGATTGCTATCGATCGGCTTGAAGCCATAGTTGACGTCGGCGGCGATCAACCGCGAGCTTGAAAGCCCCCGCACGGCGAGTTTGTGCTCTGTCTTGCGAGGAAGGCCAATCGGCACAGTGGCGACTTCGACCAACCTGACATTGAGGGTCATGCCGACCTCCTCTATTCGCCAATGCCAAACTTCACGACCAAGTCCACGCACCCGCGACCAATGATCCAGGCAAGTCCAGATGATGCGCTCACATTATCTCGGACTATCTGGGCACCAACAGGATCGGTGCCCAGACCGTTAAGTCGGATTAGTCGCCACGTGCGTTGGCAGCGGCCTGTTCGATGAGCTTGGCAACGGCACCGGGGTTCGAAACATAGATCGCATGGCTGCCCGGTGTCTCCACGACAGTGGCCTTCGCCCGGCTTGCCATCGTTCGCTGAGCCGCCGGGGGAATCATCTTGTCGTCGGCAGCAACAAGGTACCAGCTTGGTTTCACCTTCCAGGCCGGTACAGTGACCTTGCCATCCAAAGCTCCGACGCCCCACGGAACCTGCGAGTCGGCCATGAACGAGGCCAGCTCAGGGCGAACATCCGCGGCAAAAGAGGCTGCAAACTTCGTCCGGTCAAGAAACAGGAAGCCATCCACGGGCGGCAGAATGGGCGGCACCGGCGCGCCCTTCGGCGGATTGGCGATGAGGCTCGAAACCGACTCGCCAGCGTCCGGCGCAAAGGCGGCGATATAGACAACCCCTGCCACCTTGGGGTCAGTGCCGGCTTCGGACACCACCACGCCCCCGTAAGAATGGCCGACCAGAATAACCTTGCCGGGAGCGGCAGCGATGGCCCGCTTCGTGACAGCGACGTCGTCGGCCAAAGACGTTGTCGGGTTCTGGACGATCGTTACGTTGTAGCCATCCTTCTTGAGGAGGTAATAGACGGCCTCCCATCCAGACCCGTCGACAAAGCCGCCATGCACCAGAACGACGGACTTCACCGGCGCACGATCCGCCGCCAAGGCTCCGGTCGCACTTGCGCCAAGCACAAGCGCTGCCGACGCAATCAAAGTTAAAGCATTCGACATATGGTTCTCCTTCCGAACACTTTTCCCACTGGAAACAAGGCCGGCGGCGATGAAATGCCGCCGCCCATCCAGCCGAACGGAAAGGTATTGGGGAGGCTGCCGTCCTGATTGAACGATCCTGCAGTGCCCGTATCTTGTGCCAATATCTGACTACAGGCCACGCCGGGACGGCTGATCCACATGTCCCTGTTGCGGGAAGCGCGACGGCGACACTCTAACTGTTGGCGATCTGCGCCTCGTCCATCGGCACGATCGGCGCATCCTTCGACACACGCAAGGTGAGCGAGGTTTTCACGTTGCGAACATGCGGCGCTCCGGTCAGTTCATTGACGAAGGCCTGGAAGGTCTTCAGATCCGGCGCCACGCATTTCAGGATGAAATCGACCTCGCCCGACAGCATCCAGCACTCGCGCACCAGCGGCTGCGCCCGCACGAAATTTTCGAAAGCGGCCAAGTCGGCATCGGCCTGGCTCGACAAATGCACCAGCGCGAAAATCGTGATCTCGTAGCCGAGGCGCTTTTCGTCCAGCAGCGCCCGATAGCCGCGGATATATCCCGCCTCCTCCAGCGCTCTGACACGCCGCAAGCATGGCGGTGCCGAGATACCAACGCGACGGGCCAGTTCCACATTGGTGATGCGGCCATCCTCCTGCAGCTCAGCCAGGATTTTCCGGTCGATAGCGTCGAGTCGGGCGAGCATTGCCGCGGCGGTCCTTGTTCATCGAGATTGCGAACCATAGAGATAGACCCGCCAATCACGAAATAAAATTGCGCGAATGCCGATTTTTCGAGCGTCCAGCACGGGGCAGTGGGTGAGCCAGGG
>JAEXXW010000426.1 GCA_023405565.1 Pseudomonadota bacterium | reverse complement strand
GCAATTGACCGCGCGGGCCTTGTCGGCGCCGATGGTCCGACCCATGCGGGCTCGTTCGACACGGCCTATCTCGGCTGTCTGCCAGATTTCGTGCTTATGGCCGCAGCCGACGAGGCTGAGCTTCGTCACATGGTCGCGACGCAAGCGGCGATTAACGATCGTCCGTCGGCGCTGCGTTATCCGCGCGGTGATGGTGTGGGCGTCGATCTGCCGGAATTCGGCACGCCGCTCGAGATCGGCAAGGGTCGCGTCCTGCGTGAAGGCAATTCGGTGGCGCTATTCTCGTACGGTACCCGCTTGGCCGAATGCATGAAGGCGGCTGAATCTCTCGCGGCACATGGTTTGACGACGACGGTGGCGGACGCACGCTTCGCCAAGCCGCTCGATGTCGATCTGTTGCTGCGTCTGGCCAAGAACCACGAAGTGCTGATCACCGTCGAGGAAGGCTCGATCGGCGGCTTCGGATCGTTCGTGATGCAGGCGCTGGCCGAGCATGGTGCGCTCGACAGCGGCCTGAAGGTGCGTTCGATGGTTCTGCCAGACGTGTTCATCGATCACGATTCGCCGGCCACGATGTATGCACAGGCCGGCCTCGATGCGAACGGTATCATTGCCAAGGCTTTCGAAGCTCTCGGCAAAGACCGCAAGATCGAAACCATGCAGCTGGCATAATCGGCTGACATGCACGGAACTCAGGTCATGACGTTGAAGGTCGTTCTCGCGCAACCGCGCGGTTTTTGCGCGGGTGTCGTGAGAGCGATCGACATCGTGGAGCGGGCGCTCAAGAAATATGGGCCTCCGGTCTACGTTCGCCACGAGATCGTTCACAACAAGTATGTCGTCGAGACTCTGAAAGCGAAGGGCGCGCGTTTTGTTGAGAGCGTATCCGAGATTCCCGACGATGCGGTTGCCATCTTCTCCGCGCATGGCGTGTCAAAAGCCGTGGAAGGCGAGGCCGAGAGCCGCAATCTTCCGGTGATCGATGCGACCTGTCCGCTCGTCACCAAGGTGCACAATCAAGGCAAGCGTTACGTCAAGCAGGGTCGCACCGTGATCCTGATCGGTCACGCCGGCCATCCCGAAGTCGAAGGCACGATGGGTCAGATTCCGGCGCCGGTGGTGCTGGTTCAGACCGTTGCCGATGTCGACACATTGACGATCCCGATTGATACGCCGGTGGCTTACGTCACACAAACGACGTTGAGCGTCGATGACACCAGGGAAATCATTGCCGCGTTGACGCGCCGCTTTACCGACATCCAGGGGCCGGATACGCGCGACATCTGCTACGCCACGCAGAACCGCCAGAGCGCTGTGCGCGATCTGTGCGAAGTCGCCGATCTTCTTCTGGTCGTCGGTGCTACAAACTCCTCCAATTCCAATCGTCTGCGCGAGATCGGAGCCGAGCTTGGTATTCCAAGCTATTTGGTCGCCAATGGTTCTGAACTTGATCCGGCTTGGTTGGATGGAGTCAAAACGGTCGGCATCACGGCCGGTGCATCCGCGCCGGAGGTGTTGGTCGACGACGTTATAACTGCTCTAAAGAAATTGAAGCCGGTCGAAGTCTCGACGTTGCCCGGCCGTGAAGAAAATATCGAATTCCGCCTCCCCGCTGAGCTCGCATCAGTGTAAAGAATTAAGATCAATCAGGCAGACTCAACTGACATGGCTATTCCGTTCCACAAGGAAATCCGTATCGGCGCTTACCTGCTGAAGCAGAAGCTGCTCGGCCGGAAACGCTATCCGCTGGTGCTGATGCTGGAGCCCTTGTTCCGGTGCAATCTCGCCTGCGTGGGTTGCGGCAAGATCGATTATCCCGATGCCATTCTCAATCGCCGCATGACGGCGCGGGAGTGCTGGGAGGCGGCCGAGGAATGCGGCGCGCCGATGGTTGCCATTCCGGGCGGTGAGCCGCTGATCCATAAGGAGATCGGCGAAATCGTTGCCGGCCTTGTGGCGCGCAAGAAGTTCGTCTCGCTCTGCACGAACGCGTTGCTGCTGGAAAAGAAGCTGCACCTGTTCAAGCCGTCGCCGTATCTGTTCTTCTCCGTCCATCTCGACGGACTGCGCGATCACCACGACAAGGCGGTGTCGCAGAAGGGCGTGTTCGACAAGGCGGTTAAGGCGATCAAGGCTGCGCAGGATGCCGGCTTTGCCGTCAACGTCAACGCGACCATCTTCGACGGACATTCCGCTGAGGACATCGCGGCCTTCCTCGATTACGCGAAGGAGATGGGAGTCGGAGTCTCGATCTCGCCAGGCTACGCCTACGAGCGCGCGCCGGATCAGGAGCACTTCCTGAACCGCAAGAAGACCAAGGAACTGTTCCGCAAGGTCTTCGAACTCGGCAAGGGCAAGGGCTGGAAGTTCATGCATTCCACGTCCTTCCTCGACTTCCTTGCCGGCAATCAGGAATATGAGTGCACGCCGTGGGGCATGCCCGCCCGTAATATCTTCGGCTGGCAGAAGCCCTGCTATCTGCTCGGAGAGGGTTACACCAAGACCTTCAAGGAGCTGATGGAGACCACGGATTGGGATTCCTACGGCACCGGCAAATACGAAAAGTGCGCCGACTGCATGGCGCATTGCGGTTATGAGCCGACTGCGGCCAATGCGGCGATCAGCAATCCGCTGAAGGCATTGTGGGTGTCGCTGCGCGGTGTCCGCACGTCAGGGCCGATGGCTCCGGAAATCGCCATGGATAAGCAGCGCCCGGCGCAGTACGTCTTCTCGTCGCAGGTTCAGATGAAGCTGTCAGAGATGCGGAAGGCGGAGGCCGAAGAGCGGGCCAAGAAGACCGCGGACGCGGCGTAACGACGCAAAGGCGCGTCCCGAGTCTAGGCCGGCCGCAATCAGCGCCGGCACTTGACCGGGGTTCCGCGCAATCCCTTTCAGGACTTTCGGCATATCGATATTGCCATCGGGCTTCAGCGCATCCGAGGCGAGCGGCGGCAGGCTGCGCGTCACCGGATCGCTGATCACGCGGATGATGGCAAAGGGTAGCCCATGCTTGCGCGCGTAGAGCGCAGCGATATGGGATTCCATATCGACCGCGAGCGCGCCGCTTCTAGCGTGCAACGCCGCCTTGTCGGCTGACCTTGCCACGACGGCGTCATGGCCGGCGATGCTTCCATGCCGGACACGCAGCATTTTCGATGCGGTCGATAGCATGCTCGAGTGCCAGGCGGTGTGAACATCATGGCGCTCGCTCTGTTCGAATACATGCGACGCCAGGACGATATCCCCCGAACGCAGATCCGGCGCCAGACCGCCGGCAAGTCCGAAGCTCAGCACGCCACCGCGCGGCGGTTCAATTCCGGCCAGCCATTGCGACAGGATGCTGCGACTGCCACCGCTGCAAACGGTCATCACGCTGTCGCCGGCGGCGATCTGCGCTTCACGCTGCAGGCCGGTCACAACAAGCAGGTCTGGCGGGGAGACATTCATGCGGAGAGACTTGAAATTCTTACATGCCGAAGGCGACGCGATGGTCGTTGGCCGATGACAGGTTGCGGTAGCGTGCGAGAGCCCAGAGTGGGAAGAATTTCCGGTAGCCGTGATAACGCAGGTAAAACACGCGCGGGAAACCCGTCGCCGTGAAGCGTTCTTCTTCCCACAGGCCGTCCTTGCCCTGCTGTTCCATCAGGTAACGGATGCCTTGTTGCACTTTCGGATGATCCACCTGGCCGGCAGCCATCAGGCCAAGCAAGGCCCATGCCGTTTGTGACGGCGTGCTCGGCGCAGGTTCATAGCCTTTGTATTCGAGCTTGTAGCTCGTGCCGTCCTCGCCCCAGCCGCCATCGGCGTTCTGGATCTTCAGCAGCCAGTCGGAGGCCTTGCGGACGATATCGGACTTATGGTCGAGGCCGGCGGCGTTGAGCGCGCAGAGCGAGGACCATGTGCCGTAGATGTAATTCAGGCCCCAGCGGCCATACCAGGAGCCATCCGGCAGCTGCGTCTTGCGCAGGTATTCGATGCCGGCTTCGATCGCTTGGTCGCCTGCGACATCGCCCGGCATCTGCGCCAGCATGGAGATGCAGCGCGCGGTGACATCTTCTGTGGGAGGATCAAGAAGCGCGCCATGGTCCGAGAACGGGATGTTGTTCAGGTAACTGTAGTTATTGTCGGCGTCGAACGCGCCCCAGCCGCCATTCTTGCTTTGCAGGCCAAGAATCCATTCGCGTGCACGGGTGAGCGACTTGTCGAAATTGCGCGTGCTGCTGTTGGCCTGCGCGCGGTCCATCGCCATCGCGACAACGGCGGTGTCGTCGAGGTCGGGATAATGCGCGTTGTTGTACTGAAAGGCCCAACCGCCGGGACGCACATCCGGGCGCGCGTCAGCCCAGTCGCCCTTCACCTCGAGCTCCTGCCGCGGGACGAGCCAGTCGAGGCCGGCCTGCGCAGCAGCCTTTGCCTTGTCGCCGCCGGCTTCCAGCATCGTATGGGCCGTGAGCGCCGTATCCCACACCGGCGAGACGCAGGGCTGGCAATAGGCTTCGTCGTCCTTGATCACGAGCAGCTTGTCGATCGACAGCCGTGCGATGGCGCGATCCGGATGATCTTCGGGATAGCCGAGCACGTCGTACATCATGACGCTGTTGGCCATCGCCGGATAGATCGCGCCGAGGCCGTCTTCGCCATTCAGGCGTTCCTTGACGAACGCGACGGACGCTTCGATCGCGCGCTTGCGTGTCGCTTTCGGAAACAGCGGCTCGGTTGTCCGCAGGGCAATGTCGACACCGCGGAAGAACAGGAACCACGACCATCTCTGATGCGGCGCCTTCTTCACACCGCCGACCGAATGCGGTGGCTCCAGAAACAATTCGTCGATCGTGATGCCCTTGGGATTGCGCGCCTTCGGCTTCAATGCACCGAGCACGAGCAGCGGTGCGATGACCGTGCGCGCCCAATAGGAGATCTTCGACATGTGGAATGGAAACCAGCGCGGCAGCAGCATGATCTCCACCGGCATCACCGGCACGCTGCGCCATGTGG
>JAEXXW010000413.1 GCA_023405565.1 Pseudomonadota bacterium | reverse complement strand
AGCTCAACGAGCTACGCTCCCAATTGACGGGCGAAGAGCCAAATGCACTGGCCGAACTGCAACGCAAGCACGGCGAATTTCACGCCGCGTTGCAAATGAACCTCACTGTCCTCGCGACAGCGCATGCGGTTTCTGAAGGAATCGTGCGCGGTGTGTGGGACGAACTCGTGCGCAAGTCGTCGCCGTCCACGTATAGCGCAGAGGGCCGCCCGAACGGACCGGGCGCAAACGTATCGCAACCACTCGCCGTGAGCCGGGTGCTATAGTCCTTTTTCAGTTGTCTGAGGCGTCAACAACGAAGCGACCCGGAATCCGGCAGGTTTAGCGTCCGGATTTCGGGATCGTTCACTCTCGCCGGCACATACGACACAAGGTGGCGGGCTCGTACATTTTTACTGAAATTCCCGACTGGCCATTAAAGGAAGCAGACTAGCGTCCCGTCACCTCATCGCTTGGCGCAGAAAGCGCCGGAAGGTGACCATGGATACGAGTTTCACCATCAGGCCACGTGACACCACGGTGCGCAGAACAGCGGGACGCAACAACATCGTCCGTACGGACCTTGCGCCTTCGCTCAGTGTCAATGCCGGTCAGCAATCAAATATCTCAGACCACACGGCGCCGGATTCCGGCTCGCATGATCCCGCGCTCGACGCGCAATGCCAGTCATTGCTGAACCGCGAGCGTGAAGCCCGCAAAACACGCCGCGAGCGCAAGGATGAAGCGATGTTGCGGCAGCAGGCTTATGCGCGCGCTGCCATCGTGCCACCGTCTTTACCCGCAACAGATACAGGCGAAGATACACCGCGGGCCGATCTCGAAGTGTAGCTCTCATCACACTGAACCAGGCGAAGCACCAAACGCGTCAGCATCCCTGCCGCCTGCTCGAACCTGCGATCTTTAAACTCTTTCAGAGACTCAAGATGGCGTCAGCATCGACGTGCCAGTCCTGACGCACATCCAATTTGCAACCGGCGAACGACGCCTCAATCCAGAGACATGCCGTTATCGCGTCGTGAACCATTTATTAGCTACTAAGCGTTAACCATACGATCTGCATTTCAGATCGTACGGAGTTAATGATGTCGCCGGCTCTTCGCGTCTTTATTGGCTGGGATCGTCGTGAAAATGAGGCCTATGAAGTGGCTCGTCATTCCCTACTCCGTCACGCCTCCATTCCTCTCGAAGTTTTCCCGATCAAGCTTGATGAGATGGTTGCGGCAGGATTCTATTGGCGAAATATCGATCCGCTCGCCACAACAGAATTCACCTATTCCCGCTTTTTAACACCGGCGCTTGCTGGCTTTCAGGGTTGGGCTCTGTTTTTCGATTGCGATTTTCTCTGGTTTGGCGACGTTGCAGAATTGCTGGACCAGGCAGACACAGACAAGGCCGTCTATTGTGTCCAGCACGACTATCGGCCGAAAGAAACGACCAAGATGGACGGTGTGGTTCAGACTGTCTATCCGCGGAAGAACTGGTCGTCGCTTCTCCTCTTCAATTGCAATCATCCGTCCGTCCGAACGCTGACGCCGAAAGTCGTCAACACCGAAAGCGGCGCCTATCTGCACAGACTGCAATGGGTGGCGGACGAGGATATCGGCGAGCTCGCGACCGAATGGAATTGGCTCGAAGGCTGGAACGAGGTACCGACCACCGATACGCCGAAGGCCGTTCACTTCACCCGTGGCGGCCCATGGTTCGAAAACTGGCAGAATGTGGAATACGCCAAGGAGTGGGTGGCTGAGCGCGACCTCATGCGCGCCCTCATCGATGAGGTTCCTCAGGTCATATCGCCTTCACTCGCTCCTCTTGACGAGCAGAATTTCGCCGCGCCCGCAAAGTAAGCAGAGAGACGTCAATGTCTGTGATGCAGGCGAAACGGCCCAAGGTGGGAGCCTTTGATACAGCCGAAATCTTGAAGCGTGGGCTTCATCTGCATCGTCAGAATCGTCTCGAGGAAGCCGAGAAGCTTTATTTAAAAGCGCTCGAACACGAACCTCGGTCTATCCATGGGTTTCAGCTTCTTGGTGTCTTGCGCTTGCAAAAAGGCGCTCTCGAGTCCGCTCTCGAGCTTGTTTCCACGAGCATCGAGTATAGCTCGACACCCGAGCAGACACTGATTGCATGTTTGCCGACGTTGACCAAACTTGCCGTCGCATTCAAATCCTTGTCACGTTACGACGAGGTGCTGGCCTGTTGTAATCTTATTCTGGCTGCGCCAGGCGACGGAGCGGCGATTAACGATCGTTGCGAAGCGCTTTTGTATCTTGGACGCTTTGAAGAAGCGCTCGCCGATGCAGAACAAGCTGTGCAGCGATCCCCCGACAACGGATTTGCACATTTTTCACGAGGGAATGCACTTCAGGAGCTCAATCGATGGGAGGAGGCTGTCGATTGCTATCGGCAAGCGCTGCGATTCAATCCCACCGTTTCGGCCATACACAAAAACATGGGTGGCGCTCTCCAGATACTTGGGCATTCGGATGACGCGCTCTTCCACTTCAATCAAGGCTTGGCTCTCAGCGCGGCAGATCCTGATATCAAGTCCAATAAGGGTCTCTTGCTGTTGAGCATCGGGCGATTCGAGGAGGGCTGGGAATGTTATGACGGCCGACTCGACGGCAAGGTGGACGAAAGGGAAAAATCCTATCTGCGGCCCAGTTGGAAGGGCGCGCATGTGGACGGCACGCTTTTTATCCGGGGTGAGCAGGGGCTTGGCGACCAGATTCTGTATGCCAGCATGATGTCGGAATTGACCGATCGCGCGACGGATGTGGTAGCGGAAGTGGCTCCGCGGCTAGTTAGCCTTTTCGCGCGATCCTTCCCTGATATTAAGACCGTGAATGCTGGGACTTTTCATAACGAAAAAATCGCGGCGCAGGCGCCGATTGGCAGCATAGGTCAATATCTTCGGCGTAGTTTTGATGATTTCCCCAAGCGCGAGCAGTTCCTCGTTGCCGATCGGGATCGAACGCTCGCCCTCCGCCAGCGGCTTGCCGCTGATGGACGAAGCGTTATCGGGGTGTCCTGGAAAAGTAAAAACCCGAGATTTGAAAAGGCCAAAAGCGCGCAGCTGACCGATTTCGCCGAAGTTTTGCGGTTGCCTAATTGCCGCTTTGTCGATCTTCAATACGGTGACACGGCAGCGGACCGTGGAGCAGCAGAGCGTGAGCTTGGTGTAACTGTCGAACATCTCGATGACATCGACAATACGAATGACATCGATGGCCTCGCCTCACTTATCTGTGCTTGCGACGCTGTCGTGTCAGTCAGCAACACGACTGTCCATCTGGCCGGGGCACTCGGGCGGCCCACATGGACTTTCTTGCCTTTCGGGCACGCACGCTTCTGGTACTGGTTTACAGACCGCAGCGACAGCCCGTTTTATGCTCAGATGCGGCTTCATCGGCAAGGCCTTCGGCAACCATGGGCCGATCTCATTGCTGCCGCGGTACCCGAGATCAGGCGCCTGATCGCTATTGCTTAAGCTTCCGCCGCTATGGCCTCCGTCGCTCGGTAATCACCCAAAATCCGTGTGGGTCCCGGTTTAGTTGCAGGATCTCAAAATATTCGCACAGCTTGGGCAACCACCACGATGTGGGTTTCTGAATGAGGTGAGCATTTCGGCCATCGACCAGGAATTTACCCGCTGGTCCGGTTGCAATTGAAAAAAAGCCGATCTTTTGGGTGATGGCGTGCAGGTCGGCAATTACGGAATCAATAAAATCCGGCTCAATGTGCTCGAGCACGTCGATACAGCACACGAGTTCGCCTGGCCTGGGAACACCGTACTCAGGAAAGGCAGGATCATAAGGCAGATATTCAAAATCCCGAACGCCGAGATTATTGAGCGCCTTCTTCAAATTCTGCTTGCCAGCGCCGTAGTCGGACAGTGAACGGGCGTTGGATTTTTCGAGAATAGTTTTGACCAGAGGCGCATATCCGATCGAAGCAACCCCGTAATTGGGGTTCTTATGCAGCTCCTGCTGCAGATGGCGGTAGTCTTCCGAGATGGTTTGTGGCTGATTCATCATCTAATTCTACCGGACCGCGACACCATACGTCATCTCTTATTTCAATCCAATTGAACGATACGCAGGCTTTCGCGCTCTCTTGCGAGAGTGTTGAAATGAATCGCATTTCTCATCCGCTTAAGTGGCAAAGCCGGTTTGGGTTGTTGGCGAGGGATGAGCCAAGTTATTCGTTTGCCGGAAAATTCTGACGTTAGCGAAGACACGCGTCTCCGCCGCCTGCCGATACCCCGGGTAAGAAGCGTCACATGACTGCGCTTTCAGCTCACCGGCAGGCTTACTAGATCGTAAATCCGGCTGGGTTTTTCCGCAGTATTGGGTTCATCAGTTGTCAACTCGTTAACCATGTCGCTTAACGTGGCCTTGATGGACCCCATGCGATCAAACGCTGCGATCCACGGATGGATCGGCGTCTTATGTGAACCAGAAAGGTTGCGTTACTATGGCTTCCAATATCACTCTCTCCGCGTCTGTTCGTCAAAACCTTCTCTCGCTGCAGTCAACCGCTCAGCTCATGAGCACGACGCAGAACCGCCTGGCCACTGGCAAGAAGGTCAACTCGGCGCTCGACAATCCCGCCAACTTCTTCACCTCGCAATCCCTGAGCAATCGTGCCAGCGACCTGAGCTCGCTGCTGGACTCGATCAATCAGGCACAGCAGACCCTGAAGCAGGCGGACACGGGCATCACCTCGCTGACCAAGCTGGTCGAATCGGCCAAGTCCCTCGCCAAGCAGGCACAGCAATCGACCTCGCCGGTCACCAACTACGCCGCTGTTACGGAAACGGCCACGCTCGGCGCCGAAACCCTCGGCACAACGGGTGACGGCACCGCAGTTACCGTCTCCAACGCGACCACCTACTCGTTCACTGTCAACTTCGGTGGCGGTGCGACGACGGTTTCGATGACCTCGGACGCCAGCGCGACCTACGGCGAAATCCTGTCCGGCCTTCAAAGCTCGTTCGCAACAGCAGCCACAGCTGCCGGCCTCACCGTCGGTCAAGACGTCGAACTGGTTTCGAACACGGGTGGCGATGGCTTCAAGATCAATGCCTTGAGAGCTGACGTCGATATGACGATCGGTGCTTCGGCGACCGTCGGTCTGACCGCTGCAGCCTACAACTCGACCAGCATGCTCGATAACATCACCGCTGCCGCCGGCGGCAGTGTTGCTGGCGCTTCGATCGCATTCTCGGTCGGTGGCGGATCTACGACCACGCTGACCTTCGGGACCGGCGCTGGACAGATCTCGACACTTGCTGATCTCGATGCCGCGATCACTGGCGTCTCCGGCGTGTCTCGGTCAGGCGGTACATTGACCTTCACGTCCGCTGCGGGAACCCGTGCGACCAACGTGACGATTGCCGCGTCTACGGCTGCTCTCGGCACGGGTCTCAGCCTGAGCGCTCAGAACGTCAATGCTTCGGGCACCGGCACGATCGCCACGGCCAGCGACACCCGTACGACCTATCAGAACCAGTACAACGATCTGCTCGACCAGATCGATACGCTGGCTTCGGATGCGTCGTATAACGGTATCAACCTGCTGAACGGCGACGATCTCAAGGTCGTGTTCAATGAAGACGGCTCCAGCTCGCTGACCATCAAGGGCGTGTTCTTTCAGTCGTCCGACCTCGGTCTGACCAAGCTGAACGGCTCGGAGTTCCAGACCAACTCGGAAATCGATGACGTTCTGGCGAACATCGATGCCGCGCTGTCGAACCTGCGTACGCAGGCCGCCAAGTTCGGCTCGAACCTGACCACGGTGCAGACCCGTCAGGACTTCACCAAGAACATGGTCAACAACCTGCAGGTCGGTTCGGACGCCCTCGTGCTCGCCGACACCAACGAAGAAGGTGCGAACCTTCTCGCCCTGCAGACCCGTCAGCAGCTCTCCACCACGGCGCTGTCGCTCTCCGCGCAGGCTGACCAGGCGGTGCTGCGTCTGTTCTAAGCCAGAAAGGCTTTCTCGGACTGAGGAACGGCGGGGGTTAACCCCCGCCGTTTCTTTTTGTTTGCGTGCGTTAACCTCTCAGAAAGGATTTTTTTACCAGCCATTAGGGTTACCAGAAGATTATCGGGGTGAAACGAACCGCATAAGCGGCACGATTCATTTTCGATAAAGGGAATACCGTAATGGGCGATATCGTTCTGTCCGCTGGCGTCCGGAAAAATCTGCTTTCGCTTCAGAGCACCGCAGATCTCATGGCTTTGACCCAGAACCGGCTTGCAACCGGCAAGAAGGTCAACACCGCACTCGACAACCCGTTCAACTATTTCACTGCGGCCGCGCTGAACAATCGCGCGGGCGACATGAATTCGCTGCTCGACGCGATCGGCCAGTCGCAGAAGACGATCGAGCAGGCAGATATTGGCATCACCGCCATCACCAAGCTGGTGGAATCGGCCAAGTCGCTCGCCAAACAGGCGCGCCAGACAAGCCAGCCGTCCGCGACCTACAACCAGACCATTACGGGCGGCAATATTCCAGCCGATAACCCGGCATCATCGGCTGCGATCGGAACTGCCAATTTCACAACCGCTCTGGGCGGCGTGACGAACTCGAGCAAGTCCTCGATGGTGCTCGACGTGACCAACATGGCCGGCGATTGGCCGGACGGCACAACAATCTCGGTCACCTTCAACGGCACGACCACGACATTCGAATCGGATTCGGCTGTCGACGGCGTCACAGGTGGCAACACAGGCTTCACAAACGCGGCTACGTTCCTCACCGCACTTCAGGGCGTTTATGGCGCTGGCAACGTAGTGAATAGCGCCGGCATCATTACAATTACCGGGGACTTCACAAACAATTTCACTGTCGGTGGCGCGGGCGCTGCTCAGGTTACCAGCAACACCGCTGCTGTCGATGGTGGCGTGATGACGATCAACGATGGCTCGACAACGGCCACGTTCCGCAAGGTGGCAGTGGGCAACGAAGTTGCCGCCCAGGGCACTTTCAGCGACCTTGCAACATTGCAGGCCGCCCTGGGCGCCTCCGCCCTGGTTGACGTGTCTCTGAGCACCGAAAACGGCGGCCTGAAAATCGCGAACACCACAGGAACGATCACTGTCGGTGGCACCACCGGCGCTGCTCTCGGCTTCAACACCACTCCTTATTCGGGCACGAATGCAACGCTGAATGCCTTGGCCGGTCAATCGCTCAGCATCACCGTTGGCGCAAATCTGCCCCAGACCTTCAACTTCACAACGGCAACGACCCGCGCGGATCTCGATGCCTGGCTGGACGGATTAACGCTCGGCACCGGCATTACCGCGACGGTCAATGCGGCTGGTGCGGTGGAGATCACCTCTACATCCTCGGACGTGATCACGATCACTGGAACCGGAAACGCTCCGACAACGCTCGGCCTCGTTGGAACTAATAACGGTGTCTATACCCCGACGCCCACGGTGACATCTGTCAGCCAGCAGCGCGCTGACTATCAGCGCGAGTATAATGAGACGATCGCCCAGATCGACACCCTTGCGCGCGATTCCTCCTACAATGGTGTGAACCTGCTCTTCAGCGACAACCTGAAAGTGGTTTTCAATGAAGATGGAAGCAGCACACTGGACATCAACGGTGTTGATTTCACCTCGGCAGGCCTTGGATTGCTGCCGCTGACCGGCGACGATTTCCAGAACAACATCACCACTGATGCTGTCCTGGCGAGAATCGATACGGCGATGCGAACCCTCCGCACTCAGGCGGCAACCTTCGGCACCAAGCTCGGCACTGTTGAAACCCGTCAAAACTTCACCAAGTCGCTGATCCAGACGCTGGAAACGGGCGCCGACAATCTTGTCCTCGCCGACACCAACGAGGAAGGCGCCAATATGCTGGCCCTGCAGACCCGGCAATCGCTCTCGACCACCGCGCTGTCGCTCTCTGCCCAGGCCGACCAAGCGGTCCTGCGCCTGTTCGGATAAGTTGCGACCACATCTTCAACGGAATTCCGACGGCGGGGGTAACCCCGCCGTTTTTTTGTTTACGCAGCGTTAACCATAAATACTGAAGGATCGCAGTTATTGGCGGACGATTCCGCGCTGGATCCCACCTGCGCCTCACCGTCGAACCTTTCCCGGAGCACGCTATGGCCCTCAAGGTCGAACTGAAACCCAATGAACGCATCCTGATCGGCGATTGCGTCATCACCAACAGCGATCAGCGCACGCGATTTCTGGTCGATGGCAATGTGCCGATCCTGCGCGAGAAAGACATCATGACGGCGGAGCGTGCCGACACGCCGGCCAAACGGATCTATCTTGCGGTGCAGCTCATGTATATCGGCGGCAACCCGACCGATCAGCATGAAGTTTATTTCGCGTTGATGAAGGATATCGTCGAAGCAGCTCCAAGCGCGTGGGCGCATGTGGCCGAGATCAACAATCATATTTTAACAGGCGATCTTTATAAGGCATTGAAATCAGCCAGAAAACTGATCGACTATGAACAGGAGCTGTTAACGCATGCATCATGCGGCCAAAGCCTACGGAACGGTAGCACAACAGACCGCAAGTCCGCGTGATCTCGAGGCCCAGCTTCTGCTGCGTGCCGCGGCACGACTTCAGACAATCCACGACGATTGGGAAGGCCAGCGCAACGCGCTCGACAATGCGCTCACGTTCAACCGCAAGCTCTGGACGATCTTTCTGACATCGGTGACCAGCAACGACAATCCACTGCCGCCGCAGCTGCGTCAGAACATTGCCAATATCGGCATCTTCGTGATGAATCACACGCTCACCGTCAGCGGCAATCCGGCACCGGAGCGGCTACGCAGCCTGATCAATATCAATCGGCAGCTTGCGGCCGGCCTCAGTGGCCGAGCCTGACTATCCGACCCGCAAATAAAAAGGCCCGCAATACGCGGGCCTTTTTTGTTTCTCAATCATCCGAACTTTCTACATGTAGTTCAGGATGCTCATCTGAAACAGCCGTGCCGTCGTCTGCATCGAAGCTTGCAGCGTGGTTTGCAGGGCCAGCATTTTCGCCGCAACCTCTTCGTTTGAAACCCCCTCCACGCTTTCGAGGAAATCGCTCAGCGTCGCATCTGTGTATTGATGGCGCTGCTTGGCGGCCTCAACCGATTGCGCCGCGCCGGCCAGCTCGGTGCGGATATCGGCGGTGCTCTGCGTCCCCTGCGGAACGTCAAGCGCTGTCCGAAGCCGCGACGTCAGGGCCGCTGCACGCTCTTGCGTATCACCATCGCTCGGAGGCAGCGAAATCGCCGCAAGGGCCGCGATATTCTGCATCTGCCAGCGGATGCCTTCTTCATTGGCGCGCAAGCCGTAATTCACGGTGATCGATTGATCCACACGCGCGGTCGCTGTCGTGCGGGCGGGCTGACTGCCCGCTTCGCCGGTATACCACATCACCGTGTTTGACGCGGTGCCGGCGATGAGACCAGTTGCCGTATCGAATGGCGGACCATCGACCCGGAGCGGCGGATTGGCCGCATC
>JAEXXW010000400.1 GCA_023405565.1 Pseudomonadota bacterium | reverse complement strand
GGCAGGAGCTGCGAGGATTCCTGGGTGGTCGCGTCGGCCGTCGCGCCTTCCACGCAGAAGCTCCGCTATCTGGTCGCGGTTCGTCCGGGGTTGCAATCGCCATCCGTCGCCGCACGAATGACAGCGACGCTGGATCGTGTGACCGATGGCCGGCTGCTGATCAATGTCGTCACAGGTGGGGACCCTGCCGAGAACAAGGGCGATGGCATTTTTCTGGGGCACGACGAGCGCTACGAGGTGACGCGCGAGTTCCTGCACGTCTACACGGCCTTGCTGGAAGGCAGGACTGTCGACTTCAAGGGCAAGCACATCACCATCGAGGATGGGCGTTTGCTGTTTGCGCCGGTGCAGTCGCCGCGTCCGCCGCTGTATTTCGGTGGCTCCTCTGAAGCGGGCGTCGATGTCGCGACCGATAGTGTGGAAAAATATCTGACCTGGGGTGAGCCGCCGGCCCAGGTGGCCGAGAAGGTCAACAATGTGGCAACCATTGCCGCTCGCAAGGGCCGGAAGCTGTCGTTCGGCATTCGTCTACATGTCATCGTCCGCGAGACTAACGAGGAAGCCTGGCGTGAGGCCGACAGGCTGATTCAGTATGTCGATGATGAAACGATCGAGCGCGCGCAGGCGGTCTTCGCGCGGATGGATTCGGTTGGGCAGCGGCGGATGGCGGAGTTGCATGGTGGCCGCCGCGATACGCTGGAGGTCAGTCCCAATCTCTGGGCTGGGGTTGGTCTCGTGCGAGGAGGGGCGGGGACTGCGCTTGTTGGCGATCCTCAAACGGTCGCGGCGCGAATCAAGGAATACATGTCGCTCGGCATCGATACCTTCATCATGTCGGGTTACCCCCATCTTGAGGAAGCTTACCGCTTCGCGGAACTCGTCTTCCCCCTATTACCGCTTGCTCGGAACAGCGATCAGGGGGCGCTCCCGTATAATGCGGGTCCCTTCGGTGAAACCATCGCCAACGACTATCGTCCGCTGGACAAGCAGGCCGCGCAGTCATGAGTACGGCGAAGACGGAGGGCCGCTTCGGCGTGCTGACGCAGTGGATTGTGCCGGTCGCGATCCTTGCGATCTGGCAAGGCCTGTCGATGATCGGCTTCATTCCCGTGCGCGTGCTGCCGGCACCAACGGAGGTCCTGGCCGCCGGCTGGAAACTGCTGCTCAACGGCGAACTCGTCAAGAATATCTGGGTCAGCTTCTGGCGTGCGATTGTCGGCTTTGCGATCGGTGGCGGCATCGGCTTTGCGTTGGGGCTCGCCAACGGACTTTCGCATCGGTCGGAGCGATTACTCGATTCCACGTTGCAGATGATCCGCAACGTGCCCCATCTGGCGCTGATTCCTTTGGTCATTCTTTGGTTCGGGATCGATGAGGAAGCCAAGATCTTCCTCGTCGCGCTGGGCGTCTTCTTCCCGATCTATATCAACACGCTTCACGGTATCCGTACGGTCGATAGCCAGCTGGTGGAAATGGGCAAGACCTATGGCATGACACCTGCGACATTGTTCTGGCGTGTCATTCTTCCCGGTGCCTTGCCGTCGATCTTTGTCGGCCTGCGCTATGCCCTTGGCATCATGTGGCTGACCCTGATTGTTGCGGAGACCATCGCCGCGTCTTCCGGCATTGGCTATATGGCGATGCAGGCGCGGGAGTTCCTGCTGGTCGATGTGGTTGTGCTCAGCATCGTGATCTACGCGTTGTTCGGCAAGCTCGCTGACAGCGCAGCACGCCTGCTCGAACGCCTCTGCTTGTCCTGGCATCCGGCTTTCCAGCGCGTGTGAAGGGGCGGCCATGAACCAGCTTGTCGTTCCTCCTCCTGTTGTGTCAGCGCATGAAGCGCAGTTGCCTCTCGTTCGTTCTGAGGCGCGAGGGCTGGACATCACGATAGATGGTATTCGCAAGTCGTTTGGCTCTCATGAGGTGCTGCGCGGTATCGATTTGAAAATTGGAGCCGGGGAGTTCGTCACCATTGTTGGGCGCAGCGGGTGTGGCAAGAGCACGCTGCTTCGCTTGCTGATCGGGCTTGACCAGCCCGACAACGGAGCGTTCCGCTTCGGTGATCAGGAAACGAATAAAGCTCAGCGGCACGACATTCGCGTGATGTTCCAGGAGCCGCGCCTGTTGCCTTGGGCGCGTGTGCTTTCAAACGTCGAAGTTGGCCTCGGCGCTGCACGCGGGTCTGCCGGTGCGCGCGATCGTGCGCTCGAAACCTTGCGCGAGGTGGGTCTGCAGGATCGTCGCAGCGACTGGCCATCGATACTCTCCGGCGGGCAGAAACAGCGCGTCGCGCTGGCGCGTGCCCTGGTCAGTCGGCCCCGCATTCTGGCGCTGGACGAGCCGCTCGGCGCTCTCGATGCGTTGACGCGCATTTCGATGCAAGGCCTGCTCGAACGTGTCTGGCTTGATCAGGGCTTCACGGCATTATTGGTAACGCACGACGTGGCGGAAGCGGTGATGCTCGCTGACCGCGTGCTGCTGATCGAGGATGGGCAGATATCACTCGATCTGAAGGTCGACCTGCCACGTCCCCGCGAGCGTGGCTCGCCCGAAATCGCCGCCTTGGAAGGGCGGATCCTGCGCACCCTCTTTGAGAAAGCACCGCTCGGCGAGGATATCTAGAGAATGAAGCATTCTCGCTCTGCGGAAACGTTTCTGTTGTTGCGGATACAGCGTTTGGTCGGCGCACCAGTCATCGGCCAAACGGAACTTTCACGGTTTAAATTGAAGGAGTACCTCTGATGACATCATCTGCTACAGACAGGCCCGTGGTCCGGATCGCGCCGAACAATCCGGTGTTCGATCTTCCCGTTATCGTTGCCATCGAAGAAGGGCTTTTCGCCAAAGCCGGCCTCGATGTCAGCTTTTCAGCGACATATGCGGATCGCGAAAAAGACCATGCGGAACGACCGATTATGTCGCGTCTGAAAGAGCAGCTATTCGATAGCGGTTGCGCCGATAGTTACAATGTCTGCGAGTGGGCGAGCATCGATCGGCTTGAGCGTGGTCAACGAAGCGGCAATATCGCGGCGTTGCGTGCGTCCGTTGCCGCCCAGGCCATTCTGACGTTCGACGAGACGCTGCAAGTACCGCGTGATCTCGTTGACGTTCCCATCGTCGTGCAGGAGCTGACGGGATCCCATTACACGACTGTCCAGATGCTCGAAAGTGCGATCGGGAATGAGCACATCAACCTTGTTCATGGTGGCTTGCCGCAGAAGCGCTGGGAGGGGCTGAAGAATGGCACCTATCGCGCCATCACGGTCATGGAACCATTTATCAGCCTCGGCCTGAAGGAAGGCGCGCATATCATCGCGTCCTCGTTCTATCGTGGTGGTGAGGTGATCTCGCCTGATCTCACGGCCGAACAGCGCCGTCGCTATTACGAGGCCGAGAATGAGGCCGTCGATCTCATCAACGCCAACTTCTACAAATATGCCCACCACGTGGCAGCGTCCGCCAAGGGCGCACTTGAACCGCACGAATTGCTGCGCGCCTTCGTGCGTTACAAGCACGTGGACAACTATGATCCCACGCTTTTCGTCCGCGCCTATGACTGGATGAAGGCGCATGGCTTCTCTGATGGTCGCAGCCAGCATTCATCGTTGGTCGTAAGCTGATCATCGAAAATAAGAGGTTGCTCCCGGGGCCGTCGACTCCGGGGGCATGGCCATGTGTTGTCATCAGTTACTAGAGAGTGAACCGGATATGTTGTCGTCATCCTTGCGCAGTGCTTGCCTCGCTGCTTTCGCGGTTGTTCTGATGTTCGGCATAAATCCGGCGATGTCGGAGACAAACTATCCAACACGTCCGGTGAAGATCATCGTGCCTTCGCCTCCCGGGGGTATTACCGATATCAATGCACGTTTCGTGGCCGAGGCGCTGACGCAGAAATGGGGGCAACAGGTTCTGGTCGAAAATCGCCCCGGCGCAGGGAGCGACATTGGCTTGCGCGCTGCTGCGGCGAGTCCTGCGGACGGCTACACGCTGTTTTCGACAACCAACAGCCAGACAGCGATTGATCCTGTTCTCTATCCGGAAAAGTCGCAACAGAACGACGCTTTCGTTCCCGTCATCCAGATTGCGGAGAACCGGATTGCGTTTGTCGCGGGGCCGTCATTCGCAGGAAAGAACTTCGCTGACGTCATTGCTGCGGCCAAGTCCAGTCCCGGAAAGCTGACCTACGCCAGCGCCGGCATTGCCTCGGTTCCACATCTCGCGGCGGAGTGGCTCGCTTTCGAGGCTGGCATCTCGTTGCGTCATATTCCTTTCAAAGGAGGATCCGGCGCGGTCGCAGCAGCGGCCAGTGGCGAGGTGCAACTGGCATCCGTCGCCGCTTCGACAATTATTCCGTTCGTTAAGTCCGGGCACATACGCCCGCTCGCCATTACATCGCCGAAACCCAGCGCGGTGGCGGAAGGCTGGCCCACATCGGCAGATGTTGGTTATCCGCAGGTGGATATCGCGGTTTGGAGCGGTCTGTTCGCACGGACGGGAACACCGCCTGCGATCATTGCCAAGATTGAAGCTGACGTGAAGGAGATTTTGGCCAATCCAGAATTTCGTCAGCGCCTGCTGACTGCAGGTAGCGAGGCCTCCGATTCAGCGGGCGCGGGCTTTGTGAAGAAGATTGCCGATGAGACCGATGCGATACGCAAGATCGTCGTCGACGCGAAAATCACGAAATAGTCGAACGGCGATCGGAACGAGGCGGCCCGCGCCGTGTCGCTTCATGTCCATTTGCGGAATGGCTTATGCGTCTGTCTCTCTCTGCTGACTTGTGGTCCGGGCTTTTGTTTATGGCTGTCGGATTTGGCTTCGTTCTGCTCGGGCGTCAGTATAACTATGGATCTGCTGCTGAGATGGGGCCGGGGTTCTTTCCGATCTGGCTTGGTGGTTTGCTCGTTGCTCTCGGCGCGGGCCTTCTGCTGAAAGCCACGATGTCGGCTGAGGTCGAGGAGATCGCCGATTTCTCACTTCGTCCAGCTCTTCTGGTTTTCGCAGCGTTTCTTGTGTTTGCCGTTCTTCTCGAACGGGCCGGCTTGATCATTGCATCCGGTGCGCTGCTGGGTATCGGCAGCCTTGCCACCACGGGCTTCCGTTTGCGTTCGCTGATCCTGTTCATGGCGGGCCTGCTCGTGTTTGCAATCGTCATATTCGTCTATCTGCTCGCAGTGCCGATCCCATTGTGGCCGGCAATCGGAGCATGATGAACATGGATTTCATCCATAATCTTGCTCTTGGGTTTTCTGTCGCGGTTTCCCCGTCCAGCCTACTGTATTGCTTG
>JAEXXW010000398.1 GCA_023405565.1 Pseudomonadota bacterium | reverse complement strand
GGCAGACGGTTTTCGATCACCTCCGCTACATGCACGAGTTTTTATCGTTTCTCGCCTTTGTCGCTCCTGCTAGAGAACTGGGCGAAAGAACTTCCACACTTCGCGCGTGGTCTAAACTTCGTAAATGGATACCGAGGTTGCCGTCAATACGGCAGAAACGCATAACGCCTGCGCTTGTTCAGCGCAGGCGTTACGTGACCGGAAAACCCGTGCAGGAAACCGGTCAATAAGGCTAGTCCGCTAGCAGACGAACCAACCCCAAAGGTCAAACGAAATCAATGATGCGACGTCGGTCAATTACGACCATGTTCATCATTTAAGGTACCATGCTTGTGTGCATTGTCAATGAAATGGGGGTTATGAGCAATACTGATTGTATTGAGACCATTGTCGTTGTGGTTGGTATTGGGGTTGTTTGACCTATTGTGACAATTTCACTATGTACCGTGCGCCCTTTATCACCCAAGCATTTCGGCCCATGAGCGTGTTTAACCTCAACATTAGCGACGAAGCTGATACCCTTTTGAATCAGCGGTATATGCTCATGAAGAAAGAGCAGGAGAAGATTGCTCGGGGCGATGTTCTCGCTCTCCTCATCACACACGGTCTTAAGGCCTCTGAGGGTTTGCCGCCGTCCGCTAAATTGCGGGAATTTCCTGGGTCCGGCCCGAGAGTGAAAAGTTTTCCAAAGAAGAAGCACAAGGTGGTTCTCGATCGATTGACCGAGTTCGCAGCCGCGAAGAACTTCCGTGAGCGTAGCTACGCCGCTCGTTATTGCCTGTATGTCGCGCTTGGGCTGAGCGCAGACGAATAAGCGCTGTCTGTAGGCAAACGCTCAAGGTCCTAAGGGGCGCTGCCCCTCGCGCCCGCAAGCCGTATCCCCGACCTTCCGCGCTTCGCTTGTGCAGGCCGGGTGATACCCCTCGGCTTGCGCTTGCTACCCCCGCTCTTCGCCAGAGCGGCAGGGGTCATGCCGGGCATGAACCCTGCTGACAAGAGGAGAGTTAGAGAAATGAGACGCGACTATGAGAACGAGCGAAGAGGCTTCGCGTTAAGTTGGTGTGGATTAAAGGCTGCCAGCCAGGCGGCTTTGTACGCCGGTACGACGTGTAACGAGCGAGAATCGGCAAAAACAGAAAACGCGCCAGAAAACACGCGTTTTGGGCCTAAAATTTTCACACTGGCTTACACATGCGCATTCAAGAACGAAAATTCTCAAGTTCGAACAAATACATATTCCGTGGGCCATCCAGCTCATAACCTGAAGGTCGCTGGTTCAAATCCAGCCCCCGCAACCAAATTGAAAGGCCAGGGCTTGTCCCTGGCCTTTTTTCTTTCCGACATGGGTTTCAGTGAATTCGCGGCTAGTGGCCCAGCAAAATCTGGCGCAACACCACCGCATCATTGTGCTCGGTGTCGCGCGCGGCATAAACGAGCGTGATCGTCTCCTGCCGGGCGAGTTGCCGCAGGTTGTTGATCAGGTCGCTTTGCTTCTCAAGTTCGCTTGCGTAACGGTGCTGGAAGGCGCTCCACCGGGCGGGCTCGTGATTGAACCACCGCCGCAATTCGTCACTTGGCGCGATGTCCTTGAGCCATTGATCAAGCGCCGCCTTTTCCTTCTTCAGGCCTCGCGGCCATAGCCGATCCACCAGAATGCGCGTGCCGTCGTCCTTTGCGGGCGGATCATAGGCCCGCTTCAATCTGATATGGGTTGCCGGAATCCTGCTGCTCATATTGCGCCTCGCAGACTGACCGGTGGTGATGAAAAGCAATGTAGGTTGCAAGTCCCGATAAAGCGACCTTGAGGGACAACGAAATCCGACACCGTTTACTGTTTGAATTCCGGCAAACGATTGAGGATGTCGGCAATCGGATCGGCGGCCCAGGCTTGCGTGACATAGTCGCGATGCGAATCCTCCGCATGTCCCGGAATGAAGACGACACTGCCGGGCTTGAGGTCCCCATCGAGTGACATCGAATAGGAGATTTTTTTGTCGGTGAGATCGCGCTGCAGTTCGAGATTCCGCGCACGCGTCGATCCGAGATATCCGCTGATGAAGAAGCCGCGGCGGTTCTTCGCGATCCAGTCTTCGAACCTGTCGGTCTCGCCGTAAAGTGAATCCATCAACACGATGCCGCGCAACCGGTCCTTGACGTTGCCGAGCCGCATCGCCCAGGCCGTTGGTACGAAGCCGCCGCTATAACTGATGAAGATCAGCGGCATTTTGAAGAATATGCGGGTCGCGCGGGGCTGTCCCAGCATGATGGCCAGCTGTTCGCTGGCCTCGCTCAGGAATTCATCGAAGAAGCCCGGCTCCCAGAATGCGCCGGGTGACGAGTCGGCAGCATCGACGGCGAATTGCGGCGCGACAATGACGGCATTGGCATCCGAACGCGTGATCTGCGCGGCGACTTGCTGGCGGTCGCGCACATCGCGTTCGATCCTGGCGCCGTGACCGTGAAAGAACACCACCATCACCGCAGGTTTCCTGATATCGAAGCCTTTGGGAATATGCAGCAGCACGCGTGGATCCGTGTAGGTTTCATTCTCCCAATAGACGTGACCGCGCGCACCGCGCTTGCCGAAGCGGCCATCGTAAAACACATCGAAGAAAGGTTTGCCGGTCGCCGGGTTCTTTCCATCATAAGGGAAAGGGGCCGACTCGAATTCCATCACTTCGGTCTTGCCGGGGAAGCCGGAGAGCCGCGGACGCGGTACACGGATCGTTGGCCGCGGACGCGGCAACGGCACAGAGACCTGTTCGGCTTCCGTTGCGTGCACTGTCGTGATGATGCCGTGATCCGTCGGCACATTGGCCGTCGCAATCAGAATCGCGGCGCTCAATCCTGTCAATGCGTTCAGGCCAATGGCTTTCACGCACGCTCCGAGGCTAAAAAATGGGCTTCCCGCCCAGAACGAACCCTTGCACGAGACCGGTCCGGGCCCAATGCTGGACGAATCGAATCAAACCGGGCACCCCCCTAAGATTGAATCACGACCGGAACATGGTCACGAGCACGAGATGGTAAATCGCGATTTACAGGCGATTTTCTGCGGGCCTGGCCCCGGTCCGGCCTTTGCTGACAGATTTCCAGACGGTTCAGACGCCGATTCCTCCATAGGTTCCCGATCTCCATGCTGAACATCGCCACACCCAAGTCCGCGCTTTTGGCCGGCAGTCTGTTCCTTGTTGCAGTCTCCGGAGCGATCGCGTCGGACAAGGCCAGCGTCAACGATACCGCGCGCTATCTCGCCGGTCTGGCCCCCGCCGAGACCTCGCCGCTGACGAAGCTGACGAAGGATCCGGCCTGGCAGCAGCACGCGCGTTCGCTTGATGGCTCCTGGAAGGAATTGGAGACACGGCGTTTGTCGAAAATCCGTGCCTGGTCGGCTGAGAACCTGAAGGACCGGCGCGGCACACTCTATTACATGTTCAGCGGACCGGATTTTCTTTACGCGAATGCATTCTATCCGCAGGCCTCGACCTATCTGCTGAGCGGTCTTGAGCCTGTCGGTCGCGTTCCGGACATCGGCGAACGCACACGCCACTCGCTGAACAATCTGCGTTCGTCGATGAGTTCGTCGATTTCGCTCAGCTTCTTCATCACCAAGAACATGAAGAACCAGTTGCGCGAAACCGAATTGTCCGGGACCTTGCCAATTCTTCTTGTCTACGCCGCACGCTCGGGCAAGACGATCAAGGAGGTCAGTCTCGTGTCGCTGGATAGCGAGGGAAAGCTATCGACGACTGAGGGGCACGCGTCACAGAAGGGTGTGCAGGGTGCCAAGATCGTCTTCACCAGCGGTGAAGGCTCGCCCCAGCAGACGCTGTATTATTTCAGCACCGATGTTTCAAATGGCGGCGTCAAGACATCCGGTTTTCTGAAATTCGCGGATACGCTCGGCGCAGGCGACGGCATGTTCAAGAGCGCCTCGTATCTGCCGCATAACGGTTCGTTCTCCGATGTGCGCGATTTTGTTTTGCGGAAGAGCCATCACATCGTCCAGGATGATTCCGGAATACCGGTCGCGTATTTCAAGCCGGATCAGTGGCAGCTCATCCCGTTCGGTCGTTATCTCGGACCGATCGCGATCTTCCCCGGCCGCAATCAGCCGGGGCTTGCCGAGATTTACAAGAAAGGGCCGGCCAAGCCGCTCGATTTCGGGATGGGATATCGCTGGCGCCCGAATGAATCCAACGTCCTGCTCGCCGTACGCAAGGACGTCAGCGCAAAGCAATAGCGCTCATCGTCGACGCCGGACGTCCGTCAAGGTTTCTCGGTCTTTCTGAATACGTAAAGCCTTTGGTCTCGCGGCCAGGCGTGGCCGCCAATGGCGGCGTCGATCCTGCAGGCGACGTTATCGCGGCCAAGCATTTGCGGCCATGGCGGCTTGGCCGCAGTCCGAGGCTTGCGCTTGCCCGATGAGGAGAAGCCCGCAAAGCCGGTGTGACAAATCTCATGATAGCGATCTTGCCGGTCCCGGCGATGTGCCCCAGGGCGGCATGGCCAGGCGACAGGGACGTTGCGCGTCACGCGCTGGCCTGCAGAGTTTCCGTCACTTGCCGCCTCTGTCTCTAGCTGCCTCTGTCACTTGCCGCCTTTATGAGATTTCGGCTCACGCGAGCTTGGAACTTGAGGCTGCTATCGATTTTCTGACGGTTGGTAACGTGTTCGTTGCGCGACATGGTTTGCGGCAGAGCAATAAACTCGTTTCCTGATTTTGTTTTCTTCGCGCATGTTGTTTGAATACCGAACGCTGTTCTTGTTGTTGTCATCGCTGATGTTTTGACGGTCTTCGTAAATTGTGCGCGACCTTTTATGCGGCGCAGCAGACGTTATTGCGTTGCAATGGTGCGCAAATTTTCTGTCGTACCGTCGACGTTATTATGAATAATTCGCTTTTCAAACAGCAACCGATATGCCTACGCTGTTGACCTGCAAGAGCAGGCGCTTGCGAATATGTCGCATGGTCGCCAAAGGCGCTTGTGGCAACGCTGTAAAGCCGGCGACAGACCGGTCAAACAGTTGATACGGGAGAAAACGCATATGACTTCTTCTGCTACACAATTGGCGTGTGGAGCATTCGCTGCTTTATGCGCGAGCAGCATTGCCTTGCCGGCTCATGCTGCGTGGGAGCCGACAAGACCTGTCGAGTTCATTATCCCCGCCGGTACGGGCGGTGGCGCCGATCAGATGGCTCGCACGATCCAGGGTATCGTGACCAAGCACAATCTGATGAAACAGCCGATGGTGGTGATCAACAAGGCCGGCGGCGCGGGTGGCGAAGGTTTTCTCGATGTGAAAGCTTCTGCTGGAAATCCGCATAAAGTCATCATTACCCTTTCAAACCTTTTCACCACGCCGCTTGCGACAGGCATTCCTTTCAGCTGGAAGGACCTGACGCCGGTGGCCATGCTCGCGCTCGATGAATTCGTGCTGTGGGTGAATGCGGACAAGCCCTACAAGAATGCCAAGGAATTTGTTGCCGCTTTGAAAGCTGCGCCTCCCGGATCGATGAAGATGGGTGGCACCGGTTCGAAGCAGGAAGACCAGATCATCACTGTCGCGGTTGAAAAGGCGACCGGTGGCAAGTTCACCTACATCCCGTTCAAGGGCGGCGGTGAGGTGGCTGTGCAGCTCGTCGGCAATCACGTCGATGCAACCGTGAACAATCCGATCGAAGCCGTTGCGCAATGGCGCGGTGGCAAGCTGCGCCCGCTCTGCGTGTTCGACTCCAAGCCGCTCGGCTACAAGGACAAGGTTACGGCCGATATGGGCTGGAGCGATATTCCGACCTGCAAGTCGCAGGGACTCGACATGGAATATCTGATGCTGCGCGGCATCTTCATGTCGCCGAAGGTGACCAAGGATCAGGTCGCCTATTATGTCGAACTGTTCAAGAAGGTCCGGGAAACGCCCGAGTGGCAGGACTTCATGAAAAGCGGCGCTTTCAACACGACCTTCATGGCCGGCGATGACTACGCCAAGTGGGTCGGGACGGAAGAGGCTCGGCACAAGCAGCTGATGCAGGAAGCCGGCTTCCTCGCCGGTAACTAAAGCAAGCAGAAGCCGGCGAGAGGAATGCTCGCCGGCTTTTTTGTCAGCTTTTCGGGGTTATTATGAATACACAACACACACGCAGCACCGGCCCCTCGCATCGCGCTGTCGAAACTGGGGTTACGATCCTCATCGCCCTGTTCGGGGTGATTGTGATTTACGGCAGCCTCCAGGCTGGCATTACCTGGGGCGCCGAAGGGCCACGTGCGGGCTTCTTCCCGTTCTATGTCGGTCTCGCGATCCTCATCTCAAGCGCGGTCAATCTCTGGAACACGGTTCGACCGGAAGGCCCGGCTGGTCTTTTCGCGGAATGGTCGCAGTTGCGACAGGTGATGAGCGTCGTCATCCCGGCCACGATCTACGTATCGTCGATTTCATTCATCGGCCTCTATGTCTCTTCTGCCGTCTTCATCGCGTGGTTCATGCGATGGCTTGGCAAATACAACTGGCCATTGGTCGCGGCGGTCTCCATCGGCATGCCGGTGGTGATCTATTTCGTGTTCGAAAAGTGGTTCCTTGTCCCGTTGCCGAAGGGCCCGGTTGAGGAATGGCTCAATCTTTGACCATGCGCGCATCGTCCTAGGGATTGGTTCGGGGACAACAATGGAAGAACTCACAAATCTGTTTCACGGCTTCGCCGTAACGATACAGCCCTTCAACATCATGGTGATGGTGATCGGCATTGTGCTCGGTATTCTCATCGGCGTGCTGCCGGGCTTGGGCGGCGCCAACGGCGTTGCGATCCTGTTGCCACTGACATTCAGCATGTCGCCGACCTCGGCGATCATCATGCTGACCTGTATTTACTGGGGCGCGTTGTTCGGCGGCGCCATCACGTCGATCCTGTTCAACATACCAGGCGAGCCATGGTCGGTGGCGACGACATTCGACGGTCACCCGATGGCGCAGCAGGGCAAGGCGGGTGAGGCGCTCACCGCGGCCTTCACGTCCTCCTTCGTCGGCGCGCTGTTCGCCGTCATCATGATCACGCTGGTGGCGCCGCTGGTCGCCGGCTTCGCGCTCAGATTTGGGCCGGCGGAGAAGTTCGCCGTTTACTTCCTGGCCTTCTGCAGCTTCGTGGGCTTGAGTAAGGAGCCGCCATTCAAGACCATCGCCTCGATGATGATCGGCTTCGCGCTGGCGGCCGTCGGGCTCGATGCGATCACCGGACAGCTGCGCCTGACCTTCGGCTTTACCGAATTGCTGCAGGGCTTTGACTTCCTGATCGCCGTGATCGGCTTGTTCGGCATCGGTGAAATTTTGCTGACGATGGAAGAGGGGCTGAATTTCCGCGGCGGCAAGGCGAAGATCGACCTGAAGGTCGTGGTTCGCACATGGATGGGGCTGCCGAAATACTGGATGACGTCGCTGCGCTCCTGCATCATCGGTTGCTGGATGGGCATCACACCGGCCGGTGCAACGCCAGCCTCGTTCATGAGTTATGGCATTGCCAAGCGCGTTTCCAAGAACGGCCGCAACTTCGGCAAGGGCGAAATCGAAGGCGTGGTGGCGCCGGAGACGGCGGCACATGCCGCGGGCACGGCGGCGCTGCTGCCGATGCTATCGCTCGGCGTGCCGGGGTCGCCGACCGCGGCCGTGCTGCTCGGCGGTCTGTTGATCTGGGGCCTGCAGCCCGGACCGATGCTGTTCGTCGAACAGAAAGAGTTCGTCTGGGGCCTGATCGCCTCGATGTATCTCGGC
>JAEXXW010000390.1 GCA_023405565.1 Pseudomonadota bacterium | reverse complement strand
CTGGGTGCTGGCGCATCAGCATCGCCGCGGCCTCATCGCGCGAGAACCAGCGGGCATCCTCCAGCTCGTTCAGGGCGACGGTGATGGCCTCCGACAACGCTTCGGTATGGCAGCCGATCATCAGCGATGATGGAAACGGCCAGGGCTGCGAGGCGAAATATTTCACCTGTCCGCAAATGATGCCGGACTCTTCCAGTGTCTCGCGGCGCGCAGCCTCTTCCATGCTTTCGCCAGGCTCGACGAAACCGGCAAGACACGACCACATGCCCTGCCCGAAGCGGGCCTGGCGCCCGAGCAGACATCGGTCGCCACGGATGGCGAGCATGATGACGACGGGATCGGTGCGCGGGAAATGCTGGCCATGGCATTGCGGGCAATCGCGCCGCCAGCCGGCCTGCACAACGTCGGTTGTGTGTCCGCAATTCGAGCAGAATCTGCGCCGTGCGTGCCAGTGCAGCAGGGCCTTTGTCTCGGAGATCGGCGCAAGATGTTCCTGCGCGACGAGACCCTGCACCGCGATCGAGCGTAGATCGGTGACGACATAGCGGCTGTCATTCTTCATCGCTTCGATCACGTCGGGCGCGACGGCGAGACCGAAGCGTGCGGCCTTGCCTTGCAGGCCGAGAAAGATGCGCTCCGGTGCCGTTGCGATCGATGCGATCTCGGCGGGCGCGAACATCGGATCGTGCAGGGGGCCGCCTTTCTTCAGCAGCACCATCTCGCCGCTGACAAGATAAAAGCCGCACGATTCATCCGCAGCGCGGGCGTCGAGAAAAGCCGTGTCTGTTCGATGCTCGGCCGCGCGTGAAATGACACTGTCGATATAGCCAAGCTGCGGCCATGGGCCGAGTGTGAGCGCCTTCTGCATTGTTAAATCAATCCTTGTTTGCGCTCATGCTTTCCACGCCCGCTCATTCCCGCGAAGGCGGGAAGCCAGTCTTGTTGTTTCTGGGTCCCAGCCTTCGTGGGGACGAACGGAACAAAATGTCTGGGGCCCATCGTCTATCACGACACCCAGAGCTTCTTGCGCATGGCGGTCATGAAGCGATCCAGTTCGCCGGCATCATGGTCGAGCGGCGGAACGGCTCCCCAGACCGGCTTTGGCCAGGCCTTGTCGGTCTTGCGGCGGGCGATGAGATGGACATGGAGCTGCGGCACGGCATTGCCGAGCGCGGCGATATTCAGCTTGTCGCATTGGGTCACGTCTTTCAGGACACGGCCAACCCGCGCGATCTCCACCATGAGCTGGGCCTGTTCCACCTCGTCGAGATCGGTGATTTCGACAATGGCGGGCCGCCGTGGCACCAGCAGTAACCAGGGATAATTGGCGTCCTTGATGATCAGGACCTGCGAAAGCGCCATGTCGCCAAGGGGGATCGTATCCCGCACAAGTTGCGGGTGAAGCGACCAGCCGTCCGAATTCATGTGAATATCCAAGGTATTGCGGGGAAGGGGAGGTTATCACGGGCGGCGCAGATATGCTTGCTTTCGGAGCGCTAAGGCCCGATATAAAGCGCGGGAGGTTGGCGGTGGGCGAGCCACTCGCCAACCGGGTCAGGTCCGGAAGGAAGCAGCCCTAACGAGCTCCGGTTCGGGTCGCTCGTCAGCCTCCCACTTATTTCCTGGATGGTGGCCGGGCCATGCGCCGGCCACGGACCTGAAGCGTCAAGACGGAAAGCCCCATAGCGAATGAGCGACGCCGAGAATCGTTCGCCGGAGCCGGCGGCGCCGCAGGCGGCAGCCGACGCCGCGTCCGGCTATCGCGTTCTGGCGCGCCGCTACCGGCCTTCGACCTTCGCCGACCTGATTGGCCAGGATGCGATGGTGCGCACCGTCTCCAACGCGTTCGAGACCGGGCGTATTCCGCAGGCCTGGATTCTCACCGGCGTGCGCGGGGTCGGCAAGACGACCACGGCCCGCATTCTAGCGCGGGCGCTCAATTACGAATTGCCGGATGGCTCGATCAAGGGGCCGACCATCGATATGCCGGTGATGGGCGAGCATTGCCAGGCGATCATCGAGAGCCGGCATATCGACGTGCTCGAAATGGACGCGGCGTCGCATAACAGCGTCGATGACGTGCGCCAGATCAATGATGCCGTGCGCTATGCGCCGGTCAGCGCGCGCTACAAGGTCTATATCCTCGACGAAGTTCACATGCTCTCCAGCGCCGCGTTCAATGCGCTGCTGAAGACGCTGGAAGAGCCGCCGCCGCATGCGAAATTCGTGTTCGCGACGACGGAAATCCGCAAGGTGCCGATCACGGTGCTGTCGCGCTGTCAGCGCTTTGACCTGCGCCGCGTCGATGGCGATCTCTTGGTGCGGCATCTGTCGAACATCGCCGGCAAGGAGAATGTGCAGGTCGAGACCGAGGCGCTTGCGCTGATTGCGCGCGCGGCCGAAGGCTCGGTGCGCGATTCGCTGTCGCTGTTCGATCAGGCGATTGCGCATGCCGCAGGCGAAGTGCGCGCCGACGATGTGCGGCAGATGCTCGGTCTCGCCGATCGCGCGCGCGTCGTCGATCTGTTCGAGATGCTGCTGCGCGGCGACATCGCTTCCGCGCTCAAGGAATTGCGCGACCAATACGATTCCGGTGCCGATCCGGCGGTGGTGCTGGCCGATCTTGCCGAATTCACGCATTTTGTTACCCGAGTAAAACTTGTGCCGTCGGTCGCCGACGACCTGTCGCTGAGCGAAGCCGAGCGCACGCGTGGCAAGGCCTTTGCGGCGCAGCTTTCGATGCGCATTCTCTCGCGCACATGGCAGATGCTGCTGAAGGGCATGAGCGAAGTGCAGCAGGCCGGCCGGCCGATTGCGGCGGCGGAGATGCTGCTGGTCCGCATCGCTTATGCCGCCGATCTGCCGACGCCGGATGACGTGATCCGTTCGCTCGGCAATGGCGGCAGTGTTGAAGGCGCGCCGGCTTCGGCGCCACGCACGAATGGTGGTGGTGCGTCGGCATCGTTCTCCAACACTACACAGTCGGGCGCCGGCTTCGCGCCGCGGGTCGATGCGCCGCGTGGTGCGCCGCGCGCGTCCGGTGCGCCGGCTTTGAGTATCGTGCCGCGTTCGGTCGAGCAGCCGCAGCAAGGCGTGATCATCCGGAATTTTGACGAGCTGGTGAAGCTGGCGATCGAAAAGCGCGATCTGAAGGTCAAGACCACGCTCGAGCGCGATGTGCGGCTGGTGCGCTGTGAGGATGGCGCGCTCGACATCGCGCTTGAGGAAGGTGCATCGCCTTCGCTGGTCAACGAATTGCAGTCCAAGATTTCGCTCTGGACCGGCAAGAAATGGTTCGTCAGCGTCTCCCGCGAGGCCGGCGAGCCGACACTGAAATCGCAGGCCGAAGCGCGCGATGCCGACCTGAAGCGTGGCGTGCGCAGCGATCCGCTGGTTCAGGCTGTGCTGGAACGCTTTCCGGGTGCTGAAATTGTCGCGGTGCGGCCGCGCGAGGTTGATCCGGTGCCGCCGGATGGCGATATGCCATACGAGGACAGTGACGCCGACAACGATGATGATGAAAGGTAAGCCATGGTCGATTTCATGGGCATGATGAAGAAGGCCACCGAGCTGCAATCGAAGATGCAGGCGATGCAGGCCGAGCTCGAGGCTGTCGAGGTCGAGGGTGTTTCCGGTGGCGGTGTCGTGAAGGTGACTTTGTCCGGCAAGGGCGACCTGAAAGCCGTGAAGATCGACGACACGCTGCTGAAGCCGGAGGAAAAGGAAATCCTCGAGGACCTTCTGGTCACGGCACATGCCGATGCCCGCAAGAAGTCGGAAAGCGTGATGGCCGAGAAGATGAAGGGCCTCACCGGCGGTCTGCCGCTGCCGCCCGGCCTGAAGCTGCCATTCGGATGAACGAACGCGACGACTATCTGATCAAGCCTGATCCGCATGATCCGCGGCTGACCGAGCGTGTGCGCGGCGTCGATCAGACCGGTGCCGAGATCGAGACGGTCGTTACTGTCGAGCGTGCGTTGACGATCTTCCTCAATTCACAGGAGATCGTCACGGCGATGACAATCGGCGATCACCCCGATTATCTCGCCATCGGCTACCTGCTCAATCAGGGCATGTTGCAGCCGGACGATGTCGTCACCGAGGTCGATTACGACGAGGAATTGTCGGTCGCCGTCGTGCGTACCGAGCGCGAAACCAATTACGAAGAGAAGCTGAAGAAGAAGGTGCAGACGTCCGGTTGTGCGCAGGGCACCGTGTTTGGCGACCTGATGGAAGCGCTGGAGAATGTCACGCTGCCGCAGACGCAATTCCGCACGTCGTGGCTTTATGCACTGACCAACAAAATCAATACCACGCCATCGCTCTATCTCGAAGCCGGCGCGATCCATGGCTGCGTGCTGGCGCAGGAAGGCCGGCCGCTCGTCTACATGGAAGACGTCGGCCGCCATAACGCGGTCGACAAGATTGCCGGCTGGATGTTCCGCGAGAAGGTGCCGGCGGGTGACAAGATTTTCTACACGACCGGCCGTCTCACATCGGAGATGGTGATCAAGAC
>JAEXXW010000247.1 GCA_023405565.1 Pseudomonadota bacterium | reverse complement strand
GGCCATTACCGCCTGACCAACAAGACGCCCGCCGCGACATATCGGTCGCCGGGTCGTTACGAGGGCACATTCGTTCGCGAACGGCTTATGGACGCCATCGCCGAAGCCCTGTCGCTTGATCGCGTCGATGTCCGCCGCCGCAATCTGATCGCGGCCTCGGAAATGCCTTATGCGCGCGAACTCAAGGCGCTGGGCGATGAAGTTGTACTCGATTCCGGCGACTATGCCGGACTGCTCGACAAGGCGCTTGAGCGTGTAAATTGGGAGCCTCTCAAGGCGCAGGTCGAAAGCCGCCGGCAGGCTGGCGAGATCGTGGGGCTTGGCCTGTCGATGTTTGTCGAGAAAAGTGGTCTTGGCCCGAAGGATGGGGTCGTCGTCACGATCAAGCCGTGCGGCGATGTCGAGGTGGTGACAGGCGGTGCGTCACTGGGGCAGGGGTTTGAAACCGTGATCGCGCAAATCTGCGCGGGAACACTCGGTTGCGATTACCGCCGTGTTCATGTCGTTCATGGTCAGACCAACCGGATCGATCACGGTATCGGGGCGCATGCCACACGCGCCACCGTGATGACCGGATCGGCGACTCATGAGGCGGCGCTGATCATGCGCGATAAAGTGCTCGATCTGGCCGCGCGTCTGATGCAGACCGACAAGGACCTGCTGACGATCCAGAAGGGCTCGGTGATGCGCCGCAACGAGCCGAAGGGGCCGTCCCTCGAACTGGGCGAGGTCGCAGCGAAGTTCGTCCTGGAATGTCCGCAGGAAGAAAACGGCCTGACTGCCGAAGGCTGGTTTCACACCGAGCACATGAATTATCCCTATGGCGTTCACATCGCGCAGGTGCGGGTCGATCCGCAGACCTGTGCGGTCGGTGTCGAGCGCTATCTGATCGCCTATGATGTCGGGCGCGCCGTCAATCCCATGACGATCGAAGGCCAACTCGTCGGCGGCTTTGCGCAGGGGCTTGGTGGCGCCTTGTACGAGGAGTTTCAGTATGACAGCCGCGGTGAGCCGCTGTCAGTGACATTCGCGGATTATCTCATTCCGACGGCGCACGAGGTGCCATCTGTCGATGTCCTGATCACCGAGGATGCGCCGAGCCCCAGAAATCCGTTGGGGCTGAAGGGGGCCGGCGAAGGCGGCGTGAATGGCGTAGGTGCGGCCATTGCATCGGCCATTGATGATGCGCTGCAATCGCCAGGAGCGATCACATCATTGCCGGTCACGCCCGCGCGCTTGCATGACCATTTGGTGCGCTGCCAAAATGAGCATGACCGCGACCAAAAAATGCGCAACTCAAATCAATCGGCATTGCAGCATTGACGCCGGAAACGGCCTCGTGTCAGCATGTCCGAATGTCAGGACAACTTAGCGTATGGCCCACAAGATCGCGTTCGATATCACATCGCTCTCCCGACTGAAGCCGAGCAGCCATGTTCCGCTTTACATGCAGCTCGCCGAGAAATTCATCGACGTCATTCGCAGCTCGCATGCCCGTCTTGTCGGGGCGGCATTGCCGTCCGAAGCCGAGTGCATGGAGTATTTCAAGGTCAGCCGGCCAACAGTGCGCCAGGCGATGGCGCATTTGCTGTCACAGGGGTTGATCACGCGAGGGCGGGGCCGCGGCACGTTCGTGGCGCCGCAACGCGTCGATCATGACTTGAGCCGCGCTTTTGAAGACGAAATGCGCGTTGCCGAACGCGCGGTCCGGTTCGAGGTGCTTGAACGCACGAATGTTGCAGCACCGGAACGCGTCAGCGCTGCACTTGACCTCAAACCGGGCGAGATGGTGGAGCGGATCAAGCGGCTGCGTCTGCTTGAGGGAAGCGTGTTCGGATATGAGGAGCGATATATTCCGCTCGCCTATTCGCGGGGCATTACGCAGCAGGCGTTGAAGAGCAAGGCGATCTATTCGCTTATTCAGGAATATACCGGAGAGCCTCCGGCACGATTTTCGCTAACGATCCGAAGTATCGCTGCGACATCGGAATACGCTCGCATCCTGAATGTGAAGCGGGGCGCTCATCTGTTGTCCAGCGAGCACACTTATCTGCTGTCATCGGGGCAGCCCGTCCTTTACGGCGCGGTTCTGTTCCATGGCGACAAGTATCAGTTCAGCGTCACAACGCCGATCAGTCCATCATAGCGGGGGCGGGGACAGGCCGTCGGCGTTTGCGGATCACAGGAGAGGGGATCAGATGACGAAATTGACGAGACGAGTTGCCGCCTTGGCTCTCATGCTGGCGGTTTTTCAGGCGCCGGCAGCGTTTGCCCAAAGTTACCCGAACAAGCCGATCCGGCTGGTCATTCCCTATAATCCTGGTGGCGTCGTTGACTATGTGGGCCGCACGCTTGCCCAACACCTGAGCAAGGTGCTCGGACAGCCTGTTGTTGCCGAAAATCGTCCCGGCGCTGGCGGCATTGTCGGCACCGATACTGTCGCGCGCTCGGCGCCTGACGGATATTCGCTGGTGCTGATGGATCCCGCGATCGTCATCAATCCGACGCTGCAGCCCAGCATGCCCTATGACCTGTTCAAGGACCTTGAAGTCGTTTCGATCGTCAGTTCGTCGCCGCTGGTGCTCGTGGTGACGCCGGAATTGCCGGTGAAAACGTTTGTCGAGCTTGTCGAATACGGAAAGGCAAATCCGGGCAAACTGAACTTTTCGTCGGCTGGCATCGGCACGACGCCGCATCTCTCCGGCGAGATGCTCAAGCAGCGCACCGGCGTTTCGGCAACGCATATTCCATATAAGGGCATTGCCTTGTCCTACACTGACATGATGGCCGGCAAGATCCAGTTCTCGTTCAGCAGCATTGCCGGAGCCTTGCCGTTCACGTCGGACAATCGCGTGCGCGCGATCGCGACGACCGGAGCAAAACGCACAACCAGCGTCTATCCCGATCTGCCGACGGTCGCCGAGACTGGCATGCCGGGATTCGAAGTCGATCTTTGGCTTGGCCTGTTCGCGCCGAAAGGGCTTCCTGCTGACATTCGCAACAAGCTGGCCGGTGCTGTCGCCGAGATCATGAAGGATCCGGAGCTCAAGACGGCATTTGCCAAAGTTGGCGCGGAGCCGCGCGGGTCTACACCGCAGGAAGGCG
>JAEXXW010000118.1 GCA_023405565.1 Pseudomonadota bacterium | reverse complement strand
TCTACGATTACGCTTCCAGCACGACGAGCATCCGAAAGCAAATTGGTCCCGAAGATCGAGCACTTTAGCTACGTAATGTGAGAGAGCACGACCGGCGGCATCCACCTCCGAAAAGCATATAACCAGTCCGCCTTGGATCGTGGTCGCCGACCGTACCGTGGCCAGTCCCCGATCTGAGACCATGGCAAAGGTTCGAATTCGGTTATTTCCAAATTCTCAAATGGAGGGAAATGGTACGAAAAGGCAGATCGACGGAGGAGGTCTTTAGATTTTTGCGAGAAACATAGGCTCCGATCTCTCGGCAACGGTTGGCAAGATCTACCGAAGCGTGGGCGTATCATAGCAGAGCTATTTTAAACGGCGGCATGGTGGCTGAAGATTGACCAGGCTAAGAGTTTGAAAGACCTTGAACACGGGACTATCGGCCGCAGAAGGGAGTATCCGAGCCGACGTTCGACAAGCTGATCCTGAGGGGAGCCCTTCCGTCAAGGTTGTGATCCACGGCAAAATTATAGGCGTCATAAGCAACGTCACTTGATCAGCATCAAAGTCAAGCTGACAGTCCACGCCATAATTACACATTGCAGTATACGAGTTGGCTGAGCGCCAACATGGAGTGTGACTATGAGTATTGAGTCTCACGATCTGAGCCGGGAGCAACTGTTTGTCCCACTATTGGAAGGCTTTTATCGGTATATCGTGAAACCTGCCGTCTGGTTGATCCTGCGTATTGCTGTCGGCGTAGCTTTGATCCTGGAAGGCTGGCCGAAGATCCTCGCGCCTTTCGCTCAAGTCGGGTTTGTAGAGGGACTCGGGATTTATCCTGGCTGGTTCTGGTAACCACTGCTTGCAGTCATGCAATTTTTCGGCGGCATTGACCTGACCGGGTTTTCTTGAACCAGGCTGATTGAGATAATCAGCGTGGAAAGGACACCCGAAAATGCCAAGGAAGCGACATAGCGCGGAGCAGATCGTTGCCAAGCTCCGTCAGATCGATGTGTTGATTGCGCAGGGGCGGACGATCGGCCAGGCCTGCAAGGATGCCGAGATAGCGGAGCAGAGCTATTACCGCTGGCGCAATGAGTATGGCGGTCTGGAAATGGAGCAGGCCAAGCGCTTCAAGGAGCTGGAGCGAGAGAACGCTCGGCTCAAGCGGCTGGTCGCTGATCTGTCCCTGGAGAAACAGATCCTGAAGGATGTCGCCGAGGGAAACTTGTAGCGCCTGACCGGCGCCGGCAGGCAGTCGAGGCGATCCGACGGAAATATCAGTTGTCGGAACGCCATGCCTGCCGGATCGTCAGCCAACCGCGGGGAACACAACGTTATATCCCTACGGTTCGTGCTGACGAGGATTTGCTCACTCGAGCCATTGTCACGCTTGCATCCGAATATGGCCGCTACGGCTATCGTCGGATCACCGCTCTGCTGCAGATCAGTGGCTGGCGGGTGGGAAAGGATCGGGTTCAGCGGATCTGGCGCCGGGAGGGCCTCAAAGTGCCCAGAAAGCAGCGTCCGAGGGGGCGCTTATGCCTCAATGATGGATCGTGTGTTCGGCTGCGACCGGAACGACCACGGCATGTTTGGAGCTATGATTTTGTCTCAGCACAAACGCATGATGGCCGATCGCTCCGTTTGCTGACGTTGATCGACGAATACACCCGTGAGTGCCTTGCGATCCGGGTGGCGCGACGGATCACGAGCTTCGGTGTCATCGAGACCTTTGCCGATGTGATGCTGAGAAAGGGCATCCCCACTTATATTCGGTCCGACAACGGCCCCGAGATGACCGCCAAGGTTGTCAGGGATTGGCTCGCTCAGATCGGGGCAAAAACTCTGTTCATTGCACCTGGCAGTCCTTGGGAGAACGGCTATTGCGAAAGCTTCAACGGCAAGCTGCGCGACGAATTGCTCAACGGCGAAATCTTCTACAGCTTGAAGGAGGCGCGGATCGTCATTGAACAATGGCGCCGACATTACAATCATAAACGCCCGCACTCATCGCTTGGATATCGGCCTCCTGCACCTGCAGCCTACAGCGACATGAAGCCACTCGAAATGGAGATCGCGATGCAATAAGCTCTCAATGCGCCTGGACTAGAACCTCGGTCAGGTCACTCCTGCTCGACGAGCCGCTGGGTGCTCTCGATGCGCTGACGCGGCTCCGGCTGCAGAAGGAGATCGCGCGCCTGTCGGCTGAAAATCCGAAGACCATCATTCTGGTCACACACGATATCGAGGAAGCGGTCTTCTTCGCGGACCGCATTGTGGTGATGGATGCCAATCCCGGGCGCATCCGTCACATCATTCCCGTCGATCTCTCGCGGCCGCGCGATCGGAGCGATCCCAAATTCGTCGCCCTTCGCCGAGCCGTTCTCGCGGAATTTGTCGACGAAGACGCATAGCTGAACAAGGAGAGCCACATGGCCATTCACATCGGAGCGCATCCGTCAAACCTCACACTCACGGCATTGGCGCATGAGCCATCCTTGCAAGACGGTTTGCAGGACATCGGCCAACCCGTGGAGTTTCACTGGTACGCGGAAGGCCGCCTCATTCACGATGCGCTCGACAAGGCCGAAATCAATGTGGTCGGAACCGGCTCGACGCGGGCAATCGTCGCTCAGGCGGATGGCGTGCCGATCACGTATATTGCCGCATCGCGGCCCCGCACATCCGGCGCTGCGATCCTGGTGCGCAAGGACTCGAAGATCGAATCACCGAAGGACCTAGCGGGTCGCCGTATCGGTCTGATCGACGGGTCGTTCCACACATATTTTCTCGTCGCCGTTCTGGACGCGGCCGGCGTTTCCTATCAATCGGTGCAGGCCGTGAACCGGCCCATCAAGGATTCGCTACGGGCCCTGCAAGAGCAGGAGATCGACGCCTGGATCTCGATGGCGCCGTATCTGGCACCGGCATTGGCCGGGGGTGGCCTGCGATCACTGATCGGCTGCGACAAGGTCATCCCCAACCGGTCGATTTTCTGGGTTCATCAGCAAGTGGCGTCGCTTGGAAAACCGGTCGTCGACGGTCTTGCGCGGACCTTGGCTAACACTGACCGTTGGATCGCGGCTGACCCGAAACGCGCCGGGACCTTGTTTGCAAGGGTCATCGGCGGCGTAAACGAGGAGAGCTGGGCGTTCAGTGTTGCTTCGCGCGAATGGGGGCTGGTCCCCGCGGACGCAACTGTTCTGAGCGAACAGCAGGCCGAGGCGGATCTGCTCACGCGGCACGGCCTCCTCCGAAAGTCTATCGACCTCCAGGAAGCGGCGCTCAACTATACGCCCGATCTGGATCGGCGGGCTGCTTGACCGGGGAGGGTGGCTTGCTGAAGGTCGTCGCGGATGTCGGATCTGCGGCGGTCCTTGTCACGCACGATATCGACGAAGCGTTACTCGTGTCGGACCGGATTCTGCTGCTCGGCGGCGCGCCTGCGCACCAGATCGGTGAATGGTCGGTCGATCTGCCAAAGCCGCGCGACGAATTCGTCGCTGAGTTGGGCGCGCTACGCATCGAGATCTTGAAGAAATTGAAGGGCGCGGCGCTGCCGCGGCACTAGCGCAAGAAGGAACGAGGACCGTGAGCTGTGCTTCGAGCCATATCCTCATAGCGTGGACCAGCGGCAACGACTTGGCCTGGCGTGTCGCCTGTCTGCGTCGCTGAACCGGCGCCGATGCCCCTCGCGCGGCCGCTGAACAATGGGAGCCGCCAGCTGCGAGGAGGGATAAGCCTCCGGACTTAGGGGAGGACTAACGGGCGGACTTAGGGGAGGTCTTATTGGCCGGCACCGATAGAGCAACTTGCGCTGTGGGGGCTCCGGTTCGAGCCTGAACATCTGGCGCCAGTTCTCGAATGCCTTCTGCGGTAGGCCGTGAGACTCGCAATATTGCCGCTGTTTCAAGTCGCCACGCTTCCACGCCTCATGGTGCGCTCGCCAGAAGTCCTCACGCTGACGCTTCCACGGTCGTCGCTCGCTCGCCATCCGTTCTCTCCTCATTTAGAAATCGAGGGCGTGAACAGATCGTGTTCGTGAGTCTTGAAACAAGTGAGGATTGGACGCTTACCACGCTTACGCAGATTCCCTGCAGATTGACGCGAACTTCCCTGTTCTTCGAACAATTTTCCCTGTTATTTTTTCTAGGGAATGTTGCGAGTTATGCCTCATTTCATTGGCGAAAAGCGTGCTCTGCTCACTCCTGGAACCCGAATTCGGCGATTTTCCCTGTTCTTTTCCCTGTTAGCAGGGAATTCGGGATGCGGAGACGGGTTCGACAGTGACTGCATGCGCCACCAGTAATTTCAATGGGTTGGGGTTCAGTCTGCTGGCGTGTGTGTGACGCCGCCAACGATTGGGCCAATGATTGAGAGCGGTAGCCAATCCGTCGCGCAGCAGATTTCAAGTGATCAGGATGATGGTGGCCGTAAACGCGATCCAGCATCTGGATGCTCATGCCAAGGAAGCCGGCTGCTTCCCATTTATCGACGCCAGCCTGCAGCAACCAGCAAGCTGCTGTGTGTCGCAACACATGAGGGCTGACCTTGCCTTGTAACCCCGCCAATTTGACTGCGCGTCCGAAGCCCGTTTTGACGGACTTTACGGGTTTGCCGTGCCATTCTCGTCGCGGAGCTTCGAGTTAAAGCTCTCGCAGTATCCGTTTTCCCAGGGGCTGCCGGGTTCAATAGAGAACGGCGCGTGGTCAGAATTGCGCACGGAGACCGACATTGCCCTTGAGGATATAGCTGTTGCCGAAATCACGGAGCGGCGTGTTGCCGGATACTTCGCCATAGAAGGCGAGATCCTTGCGCCACGTCACGCTCGCACCGAGGCCAAGTTCGCCCCACAGTCGTTCGCCGGCATTGATGATGGGCGTGTCCGCGACCAGAATGCGCGAGCCACCCTGCCATTCATAGCTGACATTGGCGATTCCGTAGATGTGGCTGCGGCCGCCGTCCCACGTGTCCTGATGATCGACTGCGACGCCCCAGCGCGTCTTCAGGC
>JAEXXW010000643.1 GCA_023405565.1 Pseudomonadota bacterium | reverse complement strand
GGATAAATATTGCGCAGATCGACGATGGCCGGGCGGGCCATCACGGTCTTCAGGATGGCAAAATCCAGCGCCCGGAACTGCTCCCATTCGGTGACGATCACCAGCACATCGGCGCCGCGGGCGCAGTCATAGGCGTTGTCGGCATAGTCGACATTGGTCAGCACCTCGCGCGCCTGTTGCATGCCTTCGGGGTCGTAGGCGCGCACATGAGCGCCCATGTCCTGCAGCGCGGTGATCAGCGGGATCGAGGGCGCATCGCGCATGTCGTCGGTATTCGGCTTGAAGGTCAGGCCGAGGATCGCGACGGTCCTGTCGCGCAGCTGGCCGCCGGCGGCGGCCAGCACCTTGCGGCCCATCGCGCGCTTGCGCTGATCGTTGACCGCCACCACCGTCTCGACGATCCGCAGCGGCGCTTCGTAATCCTGTCCGGTCTTGATCAGCGCCAGCGTGTCCTTCGGGAAGCACGAGCCGCCATAGCCCGGCCCGGCATGCAGGAACTTGCCGCCGATGCGGTTGTCGAGGCCGATGCCGCGCGCCACCTCCTGCACATTGGCGCCGACCTTCTCGGCGAGATCGGCGATCTCGTTGATGAAGGTGATCTTGGTGGCGAGGAACGCATTGGCGGCGTATTTGATCAGTTCGGCGGTGCGCCGCTCCGTCACCATGATCGGCGCGCGATTGAGATAGAGCGGCCGGTAGACCGCCTGCATCACTGCGCGGGCGCGGGCGTCGGTGGTGCCGATGACGATGCGGTCGGGATGCTTGAAGTCCTGGATCGCCGCGCCCTCGCGCAGGAATTCCGGGTTGGACACCACGGCGAAATCGCCGTCGGGGCGGGCCTCGCGCATCACCCGCTCGACCTCGTCGCCGGTGCCGACCGGCACGGTCGATTTGGTCACCACCACGGTGAAGCCATCCAGCGCCTCGGCGACCTCGCGGGCCGCGGCATAGACAAAGGTGAGATCGGCATGGCCATCGCCGCGCCGCGACGGCGTCCCGACCGCGATGAACACCGCATCGGCCTCCGCCACCGCCATCGTCAGGTTGGTGGTAAAGGACAGCCGGCCCTGCCGTACATTGTTCGCCACCAGCTCGGCCAGACCCGGCTCGTAGATCGGCATCTCGCCCTGTTCGAGCCGCTCGATCTTGCGGACATCCTTGTCGACACAGACCACATCGTGGCCGAAATCTGCCAGACAGGCCCCCGAAACAAGGCCCACATAGCCCGACCCGATCATCGTGATGCGCATGGAAAAGCCCGAGAAGCCAAGCCCGGACGCCGTTCCGTCCTGGGTGAATCGGCCGATGCTTAACCCGCTCCCGACGACGGCCGGATGACAGGGCGATTATCCACTGGCCTCCGTTGCCATTGCCGCCCGGACGGCCCACATTGCCGCCATGCCCTCAGCAAAATCAGCAAAAACGCCGGCGAAAGCCGCCGCCGCCAAATCCGCCGCCGTGGAGCCAGCACCCGTCTCGGCCGGTGCTCTGAAGAAAGGCGATCACGTCTTTCTGGTCGATGGCTCGTCCTACATCTTCCGCGCCTATCACGCGCTGCCGCCGCTCAATCGCAAGTCGGACGGGTTGCAGGTCAATGCCGTGCTCGGCTTCTGCAACATGCTCTGGAAACTTCTGCGCGATATGAAGCCGGAGGAGCGGCCGACGCATCTGGCCGTCGTGTTCGACAAATCCGAGAAGACGTTCCGCACCGAGTTCTATCCGGACTACAAGGCGCACCGCCCGGACGCGCCGGCCGATCTCATTCCGCAATTCCCGCTGATCCGCGAAGCCGTTCACGCTTTCGACCTGCCCTGCCTCGAACAGGCGGGCTACGAAGCGGACGATCTGATCGCCACCTATGCGCGGCTTGCCTGCGAGGTCGGCGCCAATGCCACCATCGTGTCGTCCGACAAGGACCTGATGCAGCTCGTGACCGACTGCGTCATCATGTACGACACGATGAAGGACAAGAAGATCGGTATTGCCGAGGTGATCGAGAAATTCGGCGTGCCGCCGGAAAAGGTCATCGAGGTGCAATCGCTGATCGGCGACTCGACGGACAATGTGCCGGGCGTGCCCGGCATCGGCGTCAAGACAGCCGCGCAATTGATCGGCGAATATGGCGATCTGGAAACGCTGCTCGCGCGTGCGAACGAGATCAAGCAGGAGAAGCGGCGACAGACGCTGATCGACAATGCCGAGCAGGCGCGTCTCTCCAAGCGTCTCGTGACATTGGATCAAAATGTCGATCTCGACGTACCGGTCGAAGACCTTGCCGTGCACGAGCCGGACTACAAGAAGCTGATCGCTTTCTCGAAAGCGATGGAATTCACGACGCTGACGCGCCGCATCGCCGAAGCGGCCGATATCGATGCCAGCCAGATCGAACCGGATGCGCGGCTGAGTGCCGGCGCGCCGCCGCTTCCTCCTGTACGACCGGAGGATGGCGCCGCGCCCTCCTCTTCTTCACCTCCCCCCTTGCGGGGGTGGTCGACCGCCGAGGGGAGTCGCGGTGCGCCGGATCTTTTCGGCTCACCCCCCTCCCCATCCCTCCCCCGCAAGGGGGGAGGGAGTCAGACCGATCAAGTCTTCACACCCATCTCACTCGCCGAGGCCCGGCTTGCCAAACTCAAGACGATCCCGTTCGACCGCACGAAATACGAAGTCGTGCGCGATCTTGCGCGCCTGAAAGCCTGGATCGAGCGCGCCATGGAAGTCGGACATGTCGCGATCGACACCGAAACCAATTCGCTCGATCCGATGCAGGCGATGCTGTGCGGTTTCTCGCTGGCGGTGACGCCGAACGAGGCCTGCTATGTGCCGCTGGCGCATCGCAAGAATGGCGGCAGCGAAGGGCTGTTCGATGCTGGCATCGAGCCGCATCAAATCCCCGAGAAAGATGCGCTCGACACCATCAAGCCGCTGCTGGAAGATCCCGGCATTCTCAAGATCGGCCAGAACCTGAAATTCGATTGGCAGATCTTCGCGCAGCGCGGCATCACCATCACACCCTATGACGACACGCTGCTGATGTCCTATGTCGTCGATGCCGGCCGCTCCGATCACGGCCTCACGCCGCTGGCGCGCCGTTATTTCGATCACATCGTGATCGACTACAACGAGGTGACGAAGTCGGGAAAGACCAAGGTCACCTTCGATTGTGTCGAGATCAACAAAGCCGCCGAATACGCAGCCGAGGATGCCGACGTGACCTTGCGGCTGTGGCACATCCTGAAGCCGCGCCTCGCCGCCGAGCGCATGACCAATGTCTACGAGACGCTGGAACGGCCGATGGTCGATGTGCTGGCGCGTATGGAGGGCCGCGGCATTGCGATCGACCGGCCAACGCTGACCAAGCTCTCCAGCGATTTCGCAACCGAAAGCATGCGTCTCGAAGGCGAGATCCAGAAGCTCGCCGGCATGCCGCTTAATCCCGGTTCACCGAAACAGATCGGCGACGTGCTGTTCGGGTCGATGGGATTGCCCGGCGGCACCAAGACGAAAACCGGACAATGGTCGACCGGCGCTAAGACGCTCGAAGATCTAGCCGAGCAAGGCCACGTGCTGCCGCAGAAAATTCTCGACTGGCGACAGGTGTCGAAGCTGCGCTCGACCTATACAGATGCACTGCCGAATTACGTCGATCCGAAAACGCAGCGCGTCCACACCAACTATTCGCTCGCATCGACGACCACCGGCCGCCTGTCATCGTCCGAGCCGAACCTGCAGAACATCCCGATCCGCACCGAAGCCGGTCGCAAGATCCGCAAGGCCTTCATTGCGCAGCCCGGCCACAAGCTTGTCTCGGCCGACTATTCGCAGATCGAGCTGCGTCTGCTCGCCGAAGTCGCCAACGTGCCGACACTGCGCCAGGCTTTCAAGGACGGCATCGACATTCACGCGATGACCGCATCGGAAATGTTCGGCGTGCCGGTCAAGGACATGCCGGGTGAAGTGCGTCGTAGAGCCAAGGCGATCAACTTCGGCATCATCTACGGCATCTCCGCCTTCGGCCTTGCCAACCAGCTCGGCATCGCGCGTGAGGAATCCGGCGCTTACATCAAGAAATATTTCGAGCGCTTTCCCGGCATCCGCGATTACATGGACGAGACCCGCGAATTCTGCCGCGAGCACGGCTATGTCGAAACGCTGTTCGGGCGCAAATGCCATTATCCGGATATCCGCAATTCAAACCCGTCGATCCGCGCCTTCAACGAACGCGCTGCCATCAATGCGCGCCTGCAGGG
>JAEXXW010000641.1 GCA_023405565.1 Pseudomonadota bacterium | reverse complement strand
GTTCAGAGTTGTTCCGGTTCTAATTTGCGGAAAACGGCGAGATTTTCGCTCCGGAGGGAGCTATCTGACCGGTTTCATGCCAAAAACACTTCGAATCTGACCCTTAGGAGGACCTCATGGCATCCGTCACGATGACCGTGAATGGTAAAGCGACCAGCGCCGACGTCGATGAGCGCACCCTGCTTGTGCAGTTCCTGCGCGAGAATCTCCGCCTGACCGGTACCCATGTCGGCTGCGACACCTCGCAATGCGGGGCCTGTGTTGTCCATGTGGACGGAGTGGCGCGTAAATCATGCACAACATTCGCCTGGCAGGTGGATGGTGCCAAGATCACCACGATCGAGGGCGTGGCCAACGGCTCGCAGCTGCATCCGATGCAGGAAGCGTTCCGCGAGAATCACGGTCTGCAATGCGGCTTCTGTACGCCGGGCATGATCATGGCCGCGATCGATATGGTGAACCGCAAGGGCCACGATCTCGACGACAAGACCATCCGCCACGAACTGGATGGCAATCTCTGCCGCTGCACCGGCTACCATAACATCGTGAAGGCCATCGCCGCTGGCGCGAAGGCAATGAAGGCATAAAAGCCAGCACATAAGAAGCTGTAGAAGCTGTCCGCTACGGGAAGGAAAACCGTTCAGGGAGAGCGCCATGAACGCCACCGGAATTGGCGCCGCCGTGCGCCGCAAGGAAGACCAGCGTTTCATTACCGGCCGGGGCCATTACACCGACGACCACGCGCGGCCGGGGCAGACCTTCGCCTGTTTCCTTCGTTCGCCACATGCTCACGCGACGCTGAAGAAAATCGACATTTCGGCGGCATCGCAGATGCCGGGTGTTGTTGCCGTTTACACCGGCGATGATTTCGCCGCCGACAAGCTCGGCAACCTGATCTGCGGCTGGATGATTCATTCGAAAGACGGATCGCCGATGCTGATGGCGCCGCATCCGGCGCTGGCGCGCGGCAAGGTCAATCATGTCGGCGACGCCTATGCAGTGGTGATTGCCGAAACGCTGGCTCAGGCCAAGGACGCGGCGGAAAAGATCGTCACCGATTTCGAGGTGCTGCCCGCGATCATCGATCCGGCGCAAGCGCAGGCGAAAGGCGCGCAGCAGATCCATGATGTGGCGCCAGACAACACGATCTACCGGTGGCATATCGGCGATGCCGATGCGACCGCCAATGCGATGAAGTCGGCCAAGCACATCACGCGGCTTGATTTCATCAACAATCGGCTTGTGCCGAATGCGCTCGAGCCACGTGCCGCGGTTGCCGAATACGATCCCGGTGCCGAGCATTTCACGCTCTGGACCACGAGCCAGAATCCGCATGTGGCGCGGCTGGTGATCTCAGCCTTCGTTGGCGTTGCGCCGGAGCATAAGCTGCGCGTCATCGCGCCGGATGTCGGTGGCGGCTTCGGCTCGAAGATCTTCATCTATCCCGAAGAGGTGGTGTGTCTCTGGGCGTCGAAGAAAATTGCGCGTCCGGTGAAGTGGACCGCTGACCGTAGCGAAGCTTTCATCACCGACGCGCATGGCCGGGATCACGTCACTCACGCCGAACTTGGCTTTGACGAGCACAACAAGATCGTCGGCATGCGGGTGAAGACGATCGCCAATCTCGGCGCCTACATGTCGACCTTCTCGTCGGCGGTACCGACCTATCTCTATGCAACGCTGTTGTCGGGCCAGTATGCGATCCCGTCGATCTATTGCGAGGTGGATTCGGTCTACACCAACACGGTGCCGGTCGATGCCTATCGCGGTGCGGGGCGGCCGGAAGCAACCTTTGTCGTCGAGCGGTTGATGGAAGTGTCGGCGCGTGAACTAGCGCTCGATCCGGCGGAGCTGCGCAAGAAGAATTTCGTCAGGACGTTCCCGTACCAGACGGTGGTCGCATCGCTCTATGACGCCGGCGATTATGAGGCATCGCTGTCGAAGGCGATGGAGATTCACGACGCCAAGGGCTTCAGCAAGCGCAAGCGCGAAAGCGCAAAGAGGGGCAAGCTGCGCGGCATCGGCTATTCCAACTATATCGAAGCCTGCGGCGTCGCGCCGTCGGCGGTGGTGGGTTCGCTTGGCGCCGGTGTCGGCCTGTGGGAATCGGCCGAGGTGCGCGTCAATCCGACCGGCACCGTTGAGGTTCTTACGGGCAGCCATGCGCACGGGCAGGGACATGAGACCACCTTCGCGCAGCTTGTATCGGATCGTCTCGGTATTTCGATCGATCAGGTATCGATTGTGCACGGTGACACCGACAAGGTGCAGTTCGGCATGGGCACCTATGGCTCGCGCTCCGGTGCGGTCGGCATGTCGGCGATCGTGAAGGCACTGGATAAAGTGGAGGCCAAGGCGAAGAAGATCGCCGCGCATCTGCTTGAAGCCGCTGAAGGCGATATCGAGTTCAAGGACGGAAAGTTCACCGTCGCCGGCACAGACAAGGCCATCGCCTTTGGTGAACTGGCGCTGGCGGCTTATGTCGGGCATAAATTTCCGACCAACGAGATTGAGCCGGGCCTGAAAGAGGGCGCGTTCTACGATCCGACCAATTTCACATTCCCGGCCGGGTGCCACATCTGCGAAGTCGAGGTCGATCCCGACACAGGTGCCACCACTATTGTCAAATGGACGGCGGTGGACGATTTCGGCACCGTCATCAATCCGATGATTGTCGAAGGACAGGTGCATGGCGGCATCGCGCAAGGTGTCGGCCAGGCGCTGCTGGAGCACGCGGTCTATGACAAGGACGGACAGCTCATGTCCGGCTCGTTCATGGATTACGCAATGCCGCGTGCCGAGAATTTTCCGACCTTCGAGGTCGGCATGACCGAAACCAAATGTCCGTCCAATCCGCTGGGCATCAAGGGCTGCGGTGAGGCCGGTGCGATTGCCGCGCCGGCTGCTGTCATGAACGCGATCACCAACGCTATCGGAACAGAAGAGATCGACATGCCGGCGACATCGTCGGCCGTCTGGCGTGCGCTCCGCAAATCGATGCCGGCGCGCGCTGCTTAAATTAAAAAAGGACAAAGACCATGTACGCCTTCAAATTCGAACGACCGACCACGGTGAAGCAGGCTGCGGCTTTGCTCGCCGCCAATGAGGAAGCCAAGCTGCTGGCCGGCGGTCACTCGCTGATCCCGGTGATGAAGCAGCGGCTGGCGAGTCCTGACCTGATCGTCGATCTGTCGAAGATCGAGGGGCTGAGTGGCATAGAGGTCACGCCGCGCACAGTTACGATCAAGGCGATGACCAAGCATCGCGACGTGGCGAATTCCAAGGAATTGCTCGAGGCGATGCCGGCTTTGGCCAGCGTACCGGATTCGATCGGCGATCCGGCCGTGCGCGGCACCGGCACCATCGGCGGTTCGGTCGCCAACAATGATCCGAACGCGGATTATCCCGCGGCGTGCCTTGGCCTTGGCGCAACGATCGTGACCAACAAGCGCAAGATCGCAGCCGACGATTACTTCCAGGGCATGTTCGCAACGGCGCTCGAGCCGGACGAGATCATCACCGAGATCACGTTCCCGATCGCCAAGAAGGCGGCGTATCAGAAGTTCAAGCATCCGGCGTCGGGCTTTGCGCTGGTCGGCGTGTTTGTGTCGAAGCGGTCGTCGGAAATCCGCGTCGCGGCGACCGGCGCCGGTTCGAACGGCGTGTTCCGCATTCCGGAATTCGAAGAGGCCTTGAAGAAGCGCTTCTCGCCGAAGTCGCTTGAAGGCATCACGCTGTCGGCGGATGGCATGAACAGCGACATTCACGGCAGCGCCGAATATCGCGCGCATCTCGTCGGCGTCATGGCGCGTCGTGCCGTCGCTGCCGCGAACGAGCGTGGCGGCGAAGGGGAGGACGAGGAGTAAGCAATCCATCTCCGCCCTCATCCTGAGGAGCGCTCTTAGGGCGCGTCTCGAAGGTCGCAAGTCGGCTGTTGCCGACTTGCGAACGATTGATGCCGAACTCGTAAAAATCCGAGTTCGGATGGGCGGCCGCATCCTTCGAGACGCGGGCTTTGCCCGCTCCTCAGGATGAGGCCGAGATAGAGTCGCGCGATCGCTAAGCCGCCTCTGTCTCCAGCTCCGCCAGCAATTCGCGCAAATTCAGCGGCTCGGTCTTCATCTTGATGCCGCCCTTGTCGTCGCGCGGCCATTCCTCGCGCGGGCGGTCCCAGTAAAGTTCGACACCGTTGTTATCGAAGTCGCGCAGATACAAGGCCTCGCTGACGCCGTGATCACTCGCGCCGTCGAGCTGGATCCCTGCATCGATCAGGCGCCGCAGCGCATCCGCAAGGAGCCGCCGAGTCGGGTAGAGGATGGCGATGTGGTACAGGCCGGTGGTCCCGGGTGCCGGCGGCAGCCTGCCACGGCTCTCCCAGGTATTCAGGGCGATGTGGTGATGGTAGCCGCCCGCCGACATGAATACGGCGCCCGGCCGCCGATAGGTCTCCTCGAAACCCAGCACATCCCGGTAAAACGGCACGGCCCGGTCGAGATCGGCGACTTTCAGGTGCACATGACCGATCCGGACGCCCGGATCGATCGGCGTGGCGGGCTTCTCGGACATGGCTGTTCTCTGGGCTATTGCGTTCAAAAGGTGGGTTTCATGCCCTATGTAAGCTGGACGCTCCCGGCGGCAAGCTGGCATATCGATAGTCATGGCCGGGCTTGACCCGGCCATCCATCAAACGAAAAAGATGGATGCGCGGGTCCGGCCTGCGCATGACCAAGAGATTTCGAGGTTCACATTGACCACATCTGCCCCGCGCCCCGTTCCGTCCTCGATCGACGATACGCTGCAGCTGCTGTCCGCCGGGAATTACGTTGGCGACCGCTCGCTGGCGACGGTGCTGTTTCTGGCGCTGAAGATGGGACGGCCTCTCTTTCTTGAGGGAGAGGCCGGCGTCGGCAAGACCGAGATCGCCAAGGTGCTGAGCGAAACGCTCGGCCGCCGGATGATCCGGCTGCAATGCTATGAAGGTCTCGATGTCTCGGCCGCCGTCTATGAATGGAATTATGCGGCGCAGATGATCGCCATCCGCCTCGGCGAGGCCGAAGGCAACACCGATCGTGCGCGGCTGGAGGATGACGTGTTCTCCGAGCGCTTCCTGATCAAGCGGCCGCTTCTTCAGGCGCTGGAGCCGGACACGTCCGGCGCGCCGGTGCTGCTGATCGACGAACTCGACCGCACCGATGAAGCTTTCGAAGCCTTTCTCCTTGAAGTGCTTGCCGATTATCAGGTGACGATTCCGGAAATGGGAACGGTGAAGGCGGAGCATCCGCCGATCGTCATCATCACCTCGAACCGCACGCGTGAAATCCATGACGCGCTGAAGCGGCGTTGTCTTTATCACTGGGTCGGCTATCCGGATGCCGAGCGCGAATTGTCGATCGTACGCGCCAAGGTGCCGGGCATCGCGGAGGCGCTGTCGGCCGAGATCGTTCATTTCGTGCAGCGCCTGCGCAAGCAGGAATTGTTCAAGGCGCCGGGCGTTGCCGAGACGCTTGACTGGGCGACGGCGTTGTCCGAACTCGATGTGGTCGCGCTCGATCCGGTGACGGTGTCGGATACGCTCGGCGTGTTGCTCAAGTATCAGGACGATATCGCGCGGCTCGACGGCACCAAGGTGAAGGAAATCCTCGACGACGTGCGCTCGCAGCTCAGGGCCGCGGAGTAGCTGAGGTTACAGGCCGGGGTTCTGAAGGCGCGGTCTCTGTTGCGCGGTCTGATTGACGCGCGGCGCGCAATGGTTTCAGCACGGCGAGCGCCATGATCGCGGCCACCGCATTCATGATTGCTGCTGTGACGAATACAGCGTGCCAGCTTCCGGTATGGCTCGTGAGAACGCTCGACCAGGGCACCAGCAGCGCGGCCGTGCCCTTGGCGGTATAGAGCAATCCGGCATTTGTGGTGGCGTAGGCGGGACCATAGACATCGGTGCAGGTCGCGGGGAACAGGCTGTAGATTTCTCCCCATGCAAAAAATACCAGGCCGCTCAGCAACACGAAGAGGAGCGGATCGCGGCCGAAAAGGCTCAGCGCCCAAATGCCGACAGCTTCGAGCGAAAAGGCGATAAACATCGTATTTTCACGCCCGATGTGGTCGGAGACCCAGCCAAAGAATGGCCGGGTGAATCCGTTGAGGACGCGATCGATCGACAGTGCGAAGGTGAGTGCGGGTAACGTCAGGCCCAGAATGCTGACTGGCACATTCGCAACGTTGAAGTCGGTGGCGATCGGAGCAAGTTGTGCGGTCGCCATCAGTCCGCCGGCGCCGACAAGGACAAACATCAGATACATCACCCAGAAGATCGGGGATCGCAGCATTTCTATCGGTGTGTAGTTGCGCCGGGTTTGCCGAAGGTGGGTTGAAGCGGCCGCTGGCACCTGACCTGTGGCGGGAGCGGCCAGAAGCAGACCGAGGAGGATGACAACGATCCCCTGTCCGATGCCAAACCAGAAAAACGTCGCTTCGTAACCGCGCGTTTGGATCATCATCTGGATGGGAATAATGGTGAGCGCTGATCCGGCGCCGAACCCGGCCGCCGTCAGTCCTGCGGCCAAGCCGCGCCGGTCGGGGAACCATTTCAGCGCATTGCCGACACAGGTTCCGTAGATTGCACCGGCACCGGCGCCACCGATGGCTGCGGCGATGTAGAGTTCAGTGAGCGTATCCGCCCGTGAGTTCATGACCCAGGCCAGAGCCACGAGACAGCCGCCGGCCAGCACGACAATCCTTGGTCCGTAGCGATCGACGATCCAGCCCTCGAACGGGACCAGCCAGGTTTCAGCAAGAACGAAAATCGTGAATGCGCCCTGGATCGCCGCGCGTCCCCAATGATGGGTCGCATCCATCGGGATCACGAACAGTGTCCAACCATATTGCAGGTTGGCGATCATAATCATGCAGCCGATACCGGCCACAAGCTGCACCCAGCGCATGGCAGTGCTGAAGTTTTGAACGTCTTCGCTGCGAGCTTCGCCTTGAGCCATGTTCCGGCTCTTATTTTGTGGGGCAGACGTCTTTGCAATTACTTCACATGGGACGTAAAAAGCAGGCGAGCCGTTTGCATCGGCTATGACGATAAGTTGATGACCTGAGGGCTCGGATTGACGAACATGGCCAGTTCCAGCATCGGAGAGAGCGCCAACCAACTTGCAACGGGGCGTCTTGCCGAAAATATTGTCTACTTCGCACGCGCGCTGCGCGCGGCGGGGATTCCGGTCGGGCCGGGTTCGGTGATGGATGCGCTTGAGGCCCTGCGGGTCGCCGGTATCAATACGCGCGAGGACTTTTATTGGACACTGCATGCGGTGTTCGTGAAGCGACATGAGCACAGCATTCTGTTCGAGCAGGCCTTCCAGATATTCTTCCGCAAGCGTGCCTATTTCGATCAGCTCATGGCGATGATGCTGCCGCAGACAATGCCGCAACCCGATAACGCGCCACCGCCGCCGGCCGCCAAACGCGTGCTGGACGCGATGTTCAAGAATGAGAAACAGCAGCCCCAGGAGAAGAAGGACGTCGAGATCGACGCGCGGCTGACAGTGTCCGATCGCGAGGTGCTGGAGAAGAAGGATTTCGCACAGATGTCAGCGGCCGAGATCGCCGAGGCCAAGCAGGCGATCAAGCAGCTTGTGCTGCCGCTGGACGAAGTGAAGACGCGCCGGCTTAAGGTCTCGCCGCATGGCCACATGATCGATCTGCGCCGCACGCTGCGGTCCAGCATGAAGGCGGGCGGTGCGGTGATTGATCTCAAATATCTCGGGCCGAAAACGAAGCAGCCGCCGATCGTCGCCTTGCTCGATATCTCCGGTTCGATGAGCCAGTACACCCGGCTGTTTCTGCATTTCCTTCATGCGGTGACCGATGCGCGCAAGCGCGTCTCGACGTTCCTGTTCGGTACGCGACTGACCAATGTGACGCGCGCGTTGAAGGCGAAGGATCCGGATGAGGCCTTGGCTGCATGTTCGGGCGGTGTGCTCGACTGGTCGGGCGGCACGCGCATTGCGCCGTCGCTTGCGGCCTTCAATCGGGAATGGGGACGGCGGGTGCTCGGGCAGGGCGCGGTGGTGCTCTTGATCACCGATGGTCTCGAGCGCGAGCCGGGCGGTCAGCTGGCGTTCGAGATGGATCGACTGCATCGCTCCTGCCGGCGGCTGATCTGGCTCAACCCCTTGTTAAGGTTTGACGGCTTCGAAGCGAAGGCGAGCGGCATCCGCATGATGCTGCCGCATGTTGACGAATTGCGGCCGATCCACAATTTGAATGCGATGAAGGATCTGTGCCGGGCGCTGTCGGCCGATGGCGACGGCAAGGCCGAGGCGAAGTATTGGTTGAACAAGGTCGCGTAACACATGAGCGTGCGCGCAAACTGATTCAAGAAACGGACGGAGCCGATTCAAATGACTCAGAATTCTCTGGCGACCGACGAAGACATCCTGCATGCCGCTGAGGAGTGGCGAAAGGCAGGGCGCGGCGTGGCGTTGGCCACGGTGGTGGAAACATGGGGCTCGGCGCCGCGTCCGGTCGGCTCCAATCTCGTCATCGATGAAGAGGGCAATTTCCTCGGCTCGGTGTCGGGCGGTTGCGTTGAGGGCGCGGTGGTGACCGAAGCCATCGACGTTATCGAGAGCGGCAAGGCCAAGACATTGGAATTCGGCGTGGCCGACGAAACCGCCTGGAAGGTCGGGCTGTCCTGCGGCGGCACGATCCGCGTATATGTGGAG
>JAEXXW010000619.1 GCA_023405565.1 Pseudomonadota bacterium | reverse complement strand
CGCCTTGGCCGTGCGGCGCAGGGATCGCCAGCCCTTGAAGGATTGTTCCGACATCCGCCCGTTGATCAACACAAGCGGGATGCGACCTTTGGCGCTTGCGACGATCAGGTTCGGCCAGAGATCGGATTCAATGAACAGGCCGAGGTCAGGTCGCCAGTGATGCAGGAAGCGATAGACGAAGCGCGGGGCATCGAGCGGGATGAACTGATGCAGCACGTCATCCGGCAAACGATCCTTCACGACCGCGGCCGATGTGACGAGGATGCGCAGGTCGCGTTCCCGCAGGCGCTGGATCAATGGAAACACAGCCGTTAATTCGCCGACGCTGGCGCCATGCAGCCAGACCAGCGGTCCATCCGGGCGTTGAAGCGTCGGCATGCCGTGGCGTTCGGAGAGGCGTTCCTCGACCTCTTTGCCGCGGCGCAGGCGCCGCTTCAGCCACAGGCCGGCCAGTGGCGAGGCTGCCGACATCGCGCGGCGATAGGCGCGCAACGTCATGGGCAGACGATCAGCCACGGAATCCACCTGTCGCCTTGCCATCGACAATTGCGTAGGCGCGATCTGTTGCCGCGTTGAGTTCGGTCTCGAGCGTCACACGGGCCGCTTCAAGATCCTCTTTCGTCGCGTCAGGCGTGACGCGTACAGGCTGACCGACGACGCCGGCTATCAGGCTGAACGGCAGATTGATCGCGCTGCGGTCCCAGTTATTGAGTTCCTTGCGGCGGCTGGAGGCCAGCGCCACGGGGTAGATCGGACGGCCGGAATCGCGGGCCAGCCGGATGATGCCGGGACCAGCAATACGCGACACTTTCGGGACGTCCGCAGTCAGGGCCACGTTGTATCCTTCTTCCAGCGCCGTCAGCATCTGCCGATAGGCACTGACGCCGCCCTTGCGGTGGAATTCGCTGCCATGATCGCCCGAGCCGCGAATGGTCTCAACACCTAACCACTCGGCTGCGACAGCATTCATTTCCCCGTCGCGGTGCCGTGAAATAAGGGTTTTGGCCTTGTAGCCCTTCCTCTTGATGAAGGGCGCCATGAAATGCTGCCCGTGCCACATGGCCAGGATGATCGGCAGATCGGAACCGGCCTGTTCATAGATGTCGCCTGGTACCGTGACGGTCCGGCTCGTCAGGTTGACGAAGCGCAGATATTCGGCCGCGACGATGCCGACGGTCTTCTGGACCCAGGGCGCGCGCGCAATACGCCGTGACGACAGCATCAGGATCTCGTCAGCGGATCAGCGAGCGGCCGGACTGGGCGCTTGAGGATCGAGCAGGCGATGCAGATGGACGATGAAATAGCGCATCTGTGCATTGTCCACGGTCTGCTGCGCCTTGGCCCGCCACGCCGAGTAGGCAGTCGCATAATTCGGATACACGCCGACGATATCGACCTTCGACAAATCTTTGAACTCGGTCCCGTCCAGCTGCGAAAGTTCGCCGCCAAGAACGAGATGGAGAAGCTGTTTTTGGGGAGCCTCGTCGGACATGGCCGTCTTTCTTAAGTGTCAGGCGAATTCCTTGCGGCGAGCCTGGACAAGTTCCAGCATGGCAGTGTGCCGAGCGTGTCCGGCTGCGAGAATCGCGCCGTGTACGGGATCATGCAAGTTGTAAACCAGCGTTTCACCGGCGAAATTGGTCATCACGCCGCCGGCTTCGTGCACCAAAAGATCGGCCGCGGCAAGGTCCCAATCGTAGGCATTGACAGACGCAAGTGCCGCGTCGATCCGGCCCTCGGCCACACGGGTCATGCGCAGCGCGAGCGAATGGATTTTCGGTTCCGGGATGGTGGCCGGGTCGATGATCGACAGGCGCTCCAGCATCCTTTTGGGGCCTGCAACGCGTGCGTGTGCCAAGGCCGCGCCGCCCGATGTCACAATCGATTCGCCGTTGCGGGTCGCGCCTTTGCCGGCGGCCGCCATATAAAGATCGTTGTCAACCGGGGCGTAAACGGCTGCGGCGACGGGACGGCCTTGTTCGACCACAGCGGCGACGATGGTCCAGTCCGGAAGGCCGGCGAGATAGGAGCGCGTGCCATCGATGGGATCGACGATGAATAGGCGCTCCGACGACAGGCGGGAACGGTCGTCCTTGCTTTCCTCGGATAGCCAGCCGTAATCCGCGCGCGACAGCCGCTCGTGCAGGAAATTGTCGACTGCGATGTCCGCTTCGGAGACCGGTGAATCGTGCCCCTTGGTCCAGCTCCGGATCGTGCCGCGAAACGTCTTGAGCGCGATCGGGCCGGCCTCGCGCAGTGCCGCGCCGAGCTCTTCAGCGAGCGTCGTATAATCGTCTTGCGGTTTAATGTCCGGCAACCGTGAGACCCTCCACACGCAAGGTCGGTGCGTTCGTTGCGTATTTGAATGTCAGGTCGTTGGCAGGCGTCAATGTGCGGAACATATCGAAGAGATGGCCTGCGATCGTCACTTCGCTGACGGCGTAGGTCAGTTCGCCATTCTCGATCCAGAAACCGGCGGCGCCGCGGCTGTAATCGCCGGTCACGAGATTGGTGCCCATGCCGATCAGGTCGGTCACGTAGAAGCCGGTGCCGGTCTCGGCGATGAGTTGCTCCGGCGTCAGCGGGCCCGGCTCAAGATGCAGATTGGTCGGTGATGGCGAGGGCGGCGACGAGACACCGCGTGACGCATGGCCGGTGGTGGTCATGCCGAGTTCGCGCGCTGTGGCGCTGTCGAGGAACCACGATGTCAGCACGCCGTCCTCGACAAGATTCATGGTCTTCACGGCGACGCCTTCGCCATCGAAGGGATGCGAGCGCAGGCCGCGTTTGCGCAGCGGATCATCGATGACGCGAATACCGGAGGCGAAAAGCTTCTCGCCCAGCTTGTCCTTCAGGAAGCTCGCCTTGCGCGCGATCGATGAACCGTTTGCAGCGCCGGCGAGATGGCCGATCAGTGAACTTGCAACGCGCGGTTCGAAGATCACCGGCACCTGCTGTGTCTTCACCTTGCGAGGATTGATGCGGCGGATGGCGCGCTCGCCGGCGCTGCGGCCGACCTCTTCAGGTGTCTCGAGATCGCTGTCGTGCAGCGCCGATGTGTAATCGTAATCGCGCTCCATGCCGGTACCCTCGCCGGCAATGGCCATCATCGAGAAGCCGCGGCGCGATGCGAGATAGGAGCCGTGGAAGCCATCGCTGGTGACGAGAACCATGCCGCCGATGCCAGCGGATGCCGACGCGCCGCCCGATTTGGACACGCCTTTCACAGCGAGGCCAGCGCGTTCGGCGGCGCGGGCGCGCTCTTCAAGTTTGGAGACGTCGGGAATATCGGGGTCGATCAGATCGAGATCCGGGTGCTCGTGCGACAGCAGGCTTTTGTCGGCAAGCCCGGCATAAAGATCGTCGGGCGCAACGCGCGCCATCGCCACAGCGCGCGATGCCAGCGCCTCGACATCGGCGCGGCCGATATCGTTGGTGGATACGACCGCTTGCTTGCGTCCGACAAAGACGCGCAAACCGACATCGTCACCTTCGGATCGTTCGGATTCTTCGAGCGCACCGTCGCGCACTTCGACGCCAATGGATACGGACCGGACCGCAACGGCATCTGCTGCGTCGGCACCGGCTTTTTGTGCGGCTCCAACCAGCCTCTCGGCCAGGTTTGTGAGAGCGGATTGATCAAGGAGGGTTTTCATGGGTGTGATCGGATTTAGGCGTCGCATTCCGGTCTGACAAGAACAAGGTTAGCCGAAAAGGCCGCCTTTGCCCGGCCGGCGAAAGAAAATGTCAATCATGAGAATCGAGGGAATGCCAGAAACGCCTGATTAACCAGGCTTTTTAAGCGGTTTCCGACATCGCTGTGGCAAGGTGATGGCCATAACGGACGAAAAAGTCCGGGGGAGCAATTGAGGCGTCAAATGGAAGCCGGTGGGGCCATGCCTGCCGGGTCGGGCCGCACTATGCGGCTCGACCCCTTCGCTTTGCCAATCCGCTTTCCGGCGAAAGATGCCGGGGCCGATGGGCAGATGCGGCAGGTCGAACTTGATCGTGATCGTGTGACGTTGCGGCGCGCGGTCCGCGGGATGCGGATGAAGATCCGTCTTCCTGTTGAGGCATTCACCGGGATCACCCTGGTGGCACCGGTTGCGGATAGCGACACCGCATCCATCATTCTCGATCATAGCGATCCGTCGCTGTCGATTCCTTTGCTGGACAATGCGGCCGCCGATGAAGCCACCTTTGTGTGGAAGGCTTGGGGCCGTGTACTCGGTCTCGCCTTGCGGCAGCGTGGTGAGGACGGGCAGGTCAGCGAGATTCAGCCGGGTCGTCGCTCGGTGCAGATGGAGGAGGTGGTCAGCCGCAGGCGCCGCCGGTCTTCGATCCGCAAGCGTCGCCCATCGATCTTCCTGCGCCGCAAACCCGGTCGTCACATCGCCTTGTCGGTCGTGCATCGCGACGAGCGCGAGATCATCGCACGTAATTGACGTTGTCATTGCCGGGCTTGACCCGGCAATCCATCATTTTGCGAAAGCATTTTGACTCGATGGATGCGCGGGTCGGAGCCCGCGCATGACCACTGATTTAGCCGATATGCCGTGCGGCGGCGTCAAGGATCATTGCGGCGAACAGGATCAGACCGGCGTCGCGATTGGACTTGAACAGCCGCAGGCATAACGCGGAATCGGAAATATCGAGGCGCTGCACCTGCCATGCGAGATGCAGCGCAAAGGCGGCAAGGCCGATGGCGAAAATCACGCCTGCACCGGCAAGCCATCCGGCGATGCCGATCAGCACCACAGCCAGCGTGAAGAAAAACGCCAGCATCGGCTTGGTGTTCTGCGCGAACAGGAGGGCCGTTGACTTGATGCCGATCAGTGCGTCGTCTTCGCGATCCTGATGCGCATAGATCGTGTCATAGGCGATCACCCAGGCGATCGAGCCTGCGTAGAGAACGAAAGCTGCGAGATCGAGGTGGCCAAAGACAGCGGGCCAGCCCATCAGCGCACCCCACGAG
>JAEXXW010000531.1 GCA_023405565.1 Pseudomonadota bacterium | reverse complement strand
ATGCTAAGAGTGCGTTCCCGCGCTAACGCGTTGCTCTAAAATGCGAACTCGGATGTCTTGAGATCAGGTGGTCAACCCTAAGAGGGATTATTTTCCAGCTCGTACCGCAGCCACACGGCGCCTCCTTTAAGTTCTTTCACGCCAAGCAAGCTCATGGTCGGCATTTCGGTGCTACTATTCCGATTCTCGAATACCGACGGTGCGCCCTCCGTCCCGTCGATGGCAGGAAAGATGACCAAACTTATCTCATTGATAAGTCTTGCCCCTAAGAACGTGCTGTTTGTGCTTCCCCCACCCTGCAACGCAATGCGCTTTAAACCAACTTCTTGGTTTAGCACCATCAATGCGCGCTCCAAATCAAGCTCGTCCGTGCCCGCGAAGATGTAAGATATCCGCTCGCTGCGTAGAGCGGCAAGATGACTGTCAGGCACGCTTTCGGTAAGCACGACGATAATCGGATCGCCTTCTATGTCTGGGCGCCGTTGCCTCGGATGTACAGGACGTCATTCAGAGCTTGGACAACGAAAAACCAAGAGGAGTCACGGTCACAATACGCGGGCAGTATGCGACGATGGTAACAGCATTTACGGGCATGGGCCTTGGTCTCCTTGGGGCTGTGCTGATGATTTATCTTCTGATCGTCATCAACTTTCAGTCATGGGCAGATTCTCTGGTGATTGTTGCGGCTTTGCCATCGGCGCTCGCAGGCATTGCCTGGATGCTGTTTTTTACGGGCACACCACTTTCAGTGCCGGCATTGACGGGCGCCATCATGTGTATGGGCGTGGCTACGGCCAATTCTATCTTGGTTGTCAGTTTTGCAAGAGAAAGGCTTGAGGCTTGCGGCGATGCGGCTCTTGCTGCGTTTGAAGCAGGATTCACAAGATTTCGACCAGTCTTGATGACGGCGCTTGCCATGATCATCGGCATGGCGCCGATGGCTTTTGGCATGGGGGAGGGGTCGAACCAAGAAGAGTTGAGGACGTTTTCCGAAGCTGTTGCTACACCAGTCACCATGGCATTCCGTATATCCGTCCTCGATACATATTTTGTACCATATTAGAAAGGCCCTCCACGTTGTCGAGCGTGTAGCCCGATCCTTCGTAAGCGAGCGCCTGACTTACACTGTCGACCTGATCTGAATGCCGCGACTCCGGAAAGCTCAAGAGTTCATCGAGGAAATTGCGGAGCCAAGGTGCGTCCTTCGGGAACCAAACCCGACCCTGCTCGAATTTTGCTTGTTGCACATAGAGGCGCACCTGCTTGTCGCCCTCCGGCTTAATGCGCTTTACTGCCGAAAGCTTTCGGTCGAGTTCGTCAGCGAGGGCGATGCCTGTCATAGTGTCCTCAATTAAGATGTGACGTGGTTTGTGACGCTCAGCCAAAGCCATGGCCATGTCGCGTAGCGCCGGATATGTTAGTTTTTGGCGCACGACATCAATCAGGTAATAGTCCTTCCCTTGCACAAGCCAGGTCGTGCAGACACTGAAAGAATTTAGGAGCCCCTGCTTGGCTGCTGTGTCCCAGCTCTGCAGGATGTATGAACCCTTTTCACGATCCGGTAGCGTCACGTAATAGCGGAACCATTCGGATTGCAGCAGTGCTCCGCCCTGAGGAATGGGACGTTGCAGGTAGTGAGCGGAGAAAACATGAGAGCCCATCTCCCGGCGCAACATGTCAAGGGTTGCGGAGTTTTCAAAAGCGGGATGTAAGGCTTCGCCTACGCGCCAATCGAAGTGTCGTCCCCGGGCAAGTTGAACCCGCATCGGAACCTGTGCGATAGCCGGAAACTCAAGATGCTCGTAGGCATCTTCTGAATCGCGCAACAAATACCCCGAGAGGTCGTCCTGATGTACTCGCTGCATGATGACGAGAATAATCCCGGTCTCTTTGTTATCGAGCCGAGAGAGTAGCGTGTTGCTGTACCACTGGTTGACAGCCTCTCGCTTGACATCCGATAGCGCATCGACTGGCTTGATGGGATCATCGATGATGAAGACGTCGCCGCCCATTCCGGTCATGGCACCAAGAACTGATGTCCAACGACGAAAGCCGCGCTCAGTTGTATAGACCTCGTCATCGGCCATGCGCTTGATGCGCATTCGCGGGAATATGCGCCGGTACCAGTCGGATTGTACGATCGCCCGAAATTGGGCCGCGTGCTCTGCCGATAGTTCGCCACCATAGCTGATGCAAAAAATGCGTTTGCGCGGATCGTGCCCGAGCAAGAACGCGCTCAACGCAACATTGAATGCCAGTGACTTCAAGTTACGTGGCGGCATGTTGACGATCAGACGCGTGAGAGCGCCCTTCACAATGCGGTCTATCTGGAACGACATCGCGTCAATGTGCCAGTTATCCAAGAAGATGGCGCCAGGGTTCACGGTGAGAAAGCATCGCGCTAGGAACAGGTCAAAGCGTAGCCTCAGCGCTGCATCAAGCTCGCGGATCTCGATGGCTTGCATCATTGCTCTTCCTTGATCTCGCGGCGCAGTTTTGCGCAAAGCGCGTCATAAACCTGCTTGTCCTCGTCGGTCGTGATGACCTGTCCAGTCCAACTATTGGCTGTTGCGTCGTCGTAGCGTTTAAAGGCGAAGGCCATTGCCTTGGCATCTCCCGCGAGGCCTTTTTGAATGGCCTTCCACAGCATCGCTTCCTGAGCGGTAAGCTTTTTCGGGTCCGGTATTTTGCGGCCGAGCCGTCCTTCCATCAGGCTGATAATGACGGACTTCTTGTTTCGGGTGCCTTTCTTGCGACCTTTCGGATTCCCCGATTGGCCTTTTTTCCAGGAATGCGCTTTTGGCGGTTTCTTGAAGCCGATGTCAGGGTTGTCAGTACTGGACTCGTCAGCGCAAGAGCGACTTCCGCTCCGGGATCGGCCCACTGCTGCGGAGACAGCAGCGGCAGGTAAGGACTTTAACGGCGCCTGCTCCGTGTCTGCAGCAGACTTCTGATGACCGGACCGGCCTGGCTGAGCCCGCTTCCGCGATCTAGCGTCATCGCCGGCGGACGAGGTGCGATCTCGCGTGGGTCGTTGGGATGCCTTGTGCGTGGGGCGCTTCATTTCGCCCTCCGGCCGCTACGTAGCGGCTTGATAGCGATTTCGTCGAAAGTCTGGCCCGTTGCCTCCAGAACAGCGTCATTCTTGGTAACGGCCTGCCAGCGCCGGATCGCGGCATCGACATAGAGCGGGTCAATCTCGATCCCATAGGCTCGCCGCCCAATCCGCTCCGCGGCCAGAATCGTCGTGCCGACGCCCATGAAGGGGTCCAGCACGATGTCACCCCGCCGGGAAGCGTCTCGGATGGCATCGGCCACGAGTGCGACCGGCTTGACGGTCGGGTGTGCGGCGAGATCATCCATCCGGCCGGCGCGGAATGTGTTGGCGCCGGCATATGTCCAGACGTTGGAACGGTTCCGGCCATGCCGGCCTAGTTCGATGTTGTTGAGGTGCGGCCCGTCGCCCACCTTATAGACGAAGATCAACTCGTGCTGGGACCGGTACAGAGAGCCTTGGCCGGCATTGGTCTTCGCCCACACCACCAAGTTCTTGAACTCGCTGTAGACTGCATCGCCTGCGTCGTGCATTTCGCGGATATGCCGCCAATCCATGCAGACATAGTGCAGGGCTCCGTCGACAGATACCGCCGCGGCCGAGGACAGCGCTTCGGTGAGGAAATTCTTGAAAGCGGGGGCAGACATTTCTCCGGCCGCCATCTCGAAATTGCGGTGTTTGGTGCGCCCTCGGCCAAGTGTCTTCGGGATTGGCACATTGTAGGGCGGGTCGGTGAACCCCATCGCAGCTTGATCACCACGCATGAGACGCGCGTAATCGGCGCGGCGGGCATCGTCGCAGAGGAGACGATGCCGATCTCCCATCATCCATAGATCGCCCTTTTTGGTGATGGCTGTGGGCGAAACTTGGGGAACTTCGTCGAATGGATCGACCTCCGGATCGACGAAATCGGCAAGCAGGCTGTCTATCTCGGCTGGGTCGAAACCTGTCACCGAAAGATCGAGATCTTCGGCCGCGAGGATAGAGGACAGCTCCTCCAGCTCCACAGCGAGGGCAGCGCGGTCGTAGCCGGCCAGCTCTGCAATCTTGTTGTCCGCAAGCACGTAAGCCCGCTTCTTTGTATCCGACAGACCGCGAACCACAATGACCGGTACGCTCCTGATGCCGACCTCCTTGGCAGCTTGCCACCGAGCGTGTCCTGCAAGGATCACGTCGCTGTCGTCTATGAGGATCGGATTAGTGAAACCGAACTCTCGGATACTCACCGCCAAGCGGTCGAGTTGCTTTTTGGGATGGGTTCGGACGTTCTTGGAGTGCGGCTTGAGCGCGGCGACTTTTCGGTACTCGAGTTCGCGCGAGTGCATCAGACGGGGCTCCACAGTAAATTGTGAAGCCCTCTATTAATTACATCAAGCAGCCGTCGTACAGCGGAGAAAAACGGGATTCGATCATGGCAAAATTGTGGACGGGTTTTGCTCGACGGTCTTTGGCTTGCGTCCGCGCGCTTTCCGGATTCCGGCGAGGCTAAGCGTAGTTTGAATCTTGTCCACCGAGACTGGACCGAATGAAGGCTTGCCGGAGTTCCGGGGTAGGGTACCGATACGGGTGTTGATGTAAAGTCCGAGCTCTTTCACGTTTCGGACGCGTAACTCGTAAAGACGGTTATAGTCGATCCACCACCATCCAACTTCCGGAATATACCGGAACGCGATCTCTTCTGCTTGCAAATAGCGTACCGTCAAACCGACTATGGCATGTTCCAAGTCGGTGAAGTCTTTGGGATGCGGAAGTATATCGAACTCTAGGGAGCGTAGAACGCGACCGTCTTTTAGGAATAGCTCACCGTACTCGTTAAGCGGTACGGCTCCATGAAGCTCGGTTAGGGTTAGATATATCTTCTGCCCCGCATCTGTGATTCCCCAGCTGCCCTTCGAGAACGGGTAGGCAATGACAACATCCGCGCCCTCCTCCGCCTCGAACCAAATGGCTACAGACAATGGGTCTGGTGAAGACGCGCGTGGTACATGAAGACGCCAGCGTCCGGTCCGTGACCTTGTCTCAAGTTCCTGCTCCAGCCTTGCCAAACCGTCGGCAAGCGTCCGCCGTGTCGCTCGATAGCCATCGTCGCGGAAATCTAGAATCAGTTGTGCGTCGCGCACGGAATGCCCCAATATTATCTCTATCGAGCCACACGGGATGTAGGGCGCGAATAATAGTAGAGAAAGGGCTTGACGAAGTAAAAGCTAAGAGCTCAGCCTTGTACCGAGTTTTGCGGCATTCGGTAGAAAATGCACCAAATCATTGTGGCGGTTTGGCGCTGTTTTTAGCATCTAGCGGTGCATAGCTGAAATCCAAACTGTTACAACTCGCAAGGTCAAGAAGCGCGACATAGAAAACGCCATCGCGGGCTTAGAGAAGCGCTTACAGCAATCCCGCGCCGATCTAGCAGCTATCTGACTGGACGCCGCCCATGCCCTGCGAATGCAGGCGACGCGCGGGAATGTCGAGACGGTCGGCAAGCGTCGCGCCCGCATGATGTGGCAGTTACCCCCTAAGCAAAAAATGAGTCCGATTTTATTGCGGATGTCACGGTTCTCGCTCAAGACTCGGGCTTATCGAGATCAAGACGCTTCGAACGCTCGCAACTGCCTATCTGCAGGCCATCTGGAAGGCGCTCCGAAATGACGCTCTCGCGCATCTAACCCACCGGCACGCGACAGCTCTTGCAGGCGAACTCTATCGCGCCTGGGTGGGCGCTAAGAGTCGCGCCCGGAGTGTTTCCATGGTGCATACGCCGGGGGAGTTGGGGTTCGAACCGACGACCGGCAGTGCCAAAGCTCCATCCTTTGCGGGCTGTGTTTGATTTCTCGTGGGTGATGAAACCGCCAGCGTCATTATTTAGAATCTATATAAGTAATTGTATTTGCAGGAATAAATCGATTGAGATAGTCAGGTAATGCAAATCCAGCGACGTGCGAGCCTATTGGAATCGGGCAGTTTTAGATGCCGAGTTGGCGTAAAAGAATAGGTTCACTTTTTTTGATCCACCAACGCAAGTTGGAGGCGATGGTTCATAAACGCGTTCGCAATCGAGATATTGCATCCGACATCGTGCAGGACGTCTTTTCGCGTCTGTTAGTGGCTGGTCCAAGAGAAACTGTCGATGACGACCGCCGGGTGCTGTTCGCTTCAACGCGAAACGCAGCTATCGAGTATCATAGAATGTCAAGCCGCCCAAGCCGATTGATGGCCGGCTTTCTGCCGGAGCAATACTTCGCCGACGCTCCTTCTCCGGGGGATCGGCTTGAAGCTCGGCAAGCTCTGTCGGACTTGGATATGGCACTTTCCGAATTGTCACCGCGTTGCCGGGATATATTTATTTTGCGACGGGTACATGGGCTTTCGAACGAGGAGATCGCCCGCCGTCATGGGATCTCAATAAACAGCGTCGAAAAGCATATGCACCGCAAGGCCACTCAGGAACACCGAGCCGATCTTTCTGTTCGGCCGGATGCGCGGTCAGTCCTTCAGAACTGCCTGCGTTTCTTTCCAGAGCGGCAGCACCCGTTCGCGTCGCCCCTTACCCGTGACGTGGATGCTGTCGGCGGTTGGCAGGTCGACGTCATCGAGTTGGAGTCCCGTCAGTCCCGCCGATAGATCGATATGTAACCGGCGACCGTCTCTGCTCAGCAAACCATGTATATCGCGGCCAGTACCGACAATGAGATTTCATCCCGCCGAGCCTGGAGCGCTGGTCCAAAGATATTGATCCAGCACAGGTCCAACCCGTTGAGCGATTGTATTGACATCACTCCCAGAAAGTTCCGGCAACCGTGCAATATGTCGGCCGAGCCCGTGACCTGACCGGGTTTTCTTGAACCAGGCTGATTGAGATAATCAGCGTGGAAAGGACACCCGAAAATGCCAAGGAAGCGACATAGCGCGGAGCAGATCGTTGCCAAGCTC
>JAEXXW010000353.1 GCA_023405565.1 Pseudomonadota bacterium | reverse complement strand
GGTTAACTATGTGCGCGCCAGACGCTCTGGCGATGGTAAACGATTGGTCAATAGAAAAGAGAAACGGCCCCGCTCACGCAGGGCCGCTGGTTCATTGACCGAGTGTTGCTCCGCAGCGTTACATTTTGGCGCCCTGTTCCTTGAAATATTTCTCAGCGCCGGGATGCCACGGGATGGTGGTGTTCTTGTTGTTCTGCGTGTCGAGTGCGATCGCCTTCGCCTCGCCATGCGCCATCGCCACTTCATCGCGCTTCTCGTAGAGTGTTTTCACGATGTCGTAGATCGTCTTCTCGGGCGTCTTCGCATCCGCAACAAGGATGTTCTGCACAACCGAAATCCTGTTGTCCTTGTCCTGGCCCGGATAGGTCTTGGCCGGGATCACGCCCTCGCTATAGATGCCGCCATACTTGGCATTCATCTTCTCGACCACTTCGGAATGATCGACCAGCTTGAGTTTGACGCCGGGCGTCGCACCGAGATCGGTCACGGCGGCGGTCGGCAAACCGCCGACCCAGAAATAGGCATCGATCTTGCCGTCCTTTAGCGCATTGGTTGACTCCGCAACGCCAAGACGCTCGCGCTTCATGTCCTTGTCGCGATCGAGGCCCGCAGCCTCGATCACGCGGAACGCCATCACCTCCGTCGCACCGCCCGGCGAACCCGTCGATACGCGCTTGCCCTTGAGATCGGACATTTTCTCGATGCCCTTGCCCTCCACCGTGACGACATGCATGCGGTTCGGATAGAGCACCATCAATGTGCGCACCTCGACCGGATTACCCTTGAACTTGTCTTCGCCCTTCAGCGCATCGCGGGCCGCGTCCACCATGGTGAACCCGACTTCGCTTTGCCCCGAGCCGATCAGTTTGAGGTTGTCGACCGAGCCACCCGTCACACGGGCGGTCGCCTGCATGCCGGGCAGATGCTTCGACAGCACATTGGCCATGCCACCACCCATCGGGTAATACACGCCGCCGGTGCCACCGGTCGCAATGGCGATATTCGCCTGCTGCGCAAGGGCTGCGCCGCCAAACATCGCAGCGCCGAGCATGGCACTTGCCAGGATCAATCCAGTCCTCTTCGACATTCCGATATCCTCCCGTTTGTTATTCATTGCTGTCCGGATGGCTGTATCGATTGCGCCCCCGGTTGCAGACGTTGCTTCAACAAGACAATGGCAAACAGAACCGCGCCAATGCTCGCGGTATAGCTGATGTCGCGGCCGATGATCGCTTCGGCGACAACTTCAAGCAGACTGGGGAACACGAGGAACAGTCCGGCGAAGACGAGCAGCGTGCGCTCTGTCACTGTTGTGCGGCGCAAGGCCCAGCCTTGTGCTGCACATGCCAGAGCGCCAAGGCCCACGGCTGTCTTCAGCGTGATCAGCACAACGTCGACCCAGCTGCCGCCGGCCGGAAGCTTCAGCAGCAATCCCAGCCCTTGCGGATCGAGAACGAAGACGAAGGGGACAAGGAAGGCCGGCAACGTGTATTTCCAGGCCTGCAATGTCGTCTTGTACGGATCGCCACCGGTGATCGCCGCGGCCGCAAACGGCGACAAGGCCGTTGGTGGCGACACTTCCGACAGCACCGCGTAGTAGAAGATGAACATATGCGCCGCGACATCGGGCACGCCGAGCTTGATCATGGCCGGCGCCGCGATCACGGCGCAAATGATGTAGGAGGCCGTCACCGGCACGGCGAGGCCGATGATCCAGACGATCAACGCCGTATAGACCGCTGTCAGGAACAGGCTGCCGCCGGCGTAATCGATGACGATCGACGAGAATTTCAGCCCGAGTCCGGTGAGCGTGACGACACCGACAATGATGCCGGCGGTGGCGCAGGTGGTGGCCGCCGTCAGCGTCTGGATCGAACCGTCCTTCAACGCGGTGACGAGCTTCCTCGGCATCATCGCGGTTTCCCGCGTCAGGAAGCTCATCAGGAACACCATGCCGGTGGCGTACAGCACCGAGGTCGTCGGCGAATAGCCCCACAGCATGAAGATGACGATCGAGATCAGCGAGACGAAGTGAAACCAGTAGCGACGCGACAATTCGCCGAGCGAATGCTCCGGGATATAGGCCTCGCCGCGCACGCCGTAACGTTTGGCGTCCAGCTCCACTATGAAGAACAGCGACAGGTAATAGAGAATGGTCGGAATGGTCGCCATCCAGATGACGTCGAGATAACCGATCTTCAGGAATTCGGCGATCAGGAAGGCGGCAGCCCCCAGCACAGGCGGCGAGATGATCGCGCCCAGGCCGCCCGCCGCCAGCAACCCGCCGGCCGCGTTCTTCTCAAAGCCGGCCTTCTTCATCATCGGATAGGCAACCGCACCGATCGTCACGGTCGTTGCGACGCCTGAGCCAGACGGACCACCCAGCAGGAACGAGGAGAGCACAACCGTGCGGCCCGCCGCATTCGGCTTGTTCCCCATCAGCGACATCGAGAAATCGATGAAGAATTTTCCGGCACCCGATTGCTGCAGGAACGCGCCGAAGATCGTGAACAGCACGATCAATGTCGCCGAGACATCGATCGGCACACCGAAGATGCCTTCAAGTG
>JAEXXW010000451.1 GCA_023405565.1 Pseudomonadota bacterium | reverse complement strand
GTATCGATGCCAAGGACGGCGCCTTCCTTCGGGATCGCGACATTCAGCTTCACGCCCTGGCTCGCGATGTAATAGGCATTCATCGAAAGCATGACCTGCACCGGCGCTTCGCCATTCTGCATCAATTGCTGCGAGGCGGCGTCGTTGGCATAGTAAGCCTTGAAGTTCGGCTTCAGTGCTTTCAGCTTGGCGTTGCCCTTCTCCCAGTTGGCAGCGTCCGCGCCTTCAAGCTTGGCAGCAACGGCAACAAGGTGGCTGGTGTCGAAATCGGGTGCCGACAGCTTGCCCTTCAGCTCTGGTTTCCAAAGATCGGCCCAGCTATCGAACTTGATATCGGCCGGCACGAGATCGGGCCGATAGACGATGGTGTAGACATAGGCCCACGAGCCGATGTGGTAGGGACTGATCTTGGCCTGGTCGACCAAAGATTTCGCATTGGGAATCTTGGCCAGGTCAAGTGTCTCGAACAGGCCGTCATTGGCGTAGAGCCAACCGACATGCGATGTCGTGAAGGTGATGTCACTTTCAGGGCTGCCCTTGGCAAGCTTGGCCTTGTTCAGCCGGTCGATCGTACCGCCGGTGACGAATTCGACATCCGCTCCGGTTTCAGCCTTGAATTTCTTGGCGACGGTCTGCTCGATCAGTTCCTTCCAGCTTCCGCCCCAGCTCGAAATGATGAGCTTCTCGGCAGCGAAAGCCGGTGCCGTCCACAAGATCGCCGTCAGCGCAGCGGAGGCAACGAGAATTCGTTTCATGCTTAGACTCCCTCTCTGTGTTCGTCCCGAGGGCAAGCAATTTGCGCGCCATCGGGTGACGCAAAATCTCCGCAGTGAAATTTCCTCGCGGAAATTCCCACGGCGCATGCTCTTCGAACGCTTCTCCCTTCGTGCCAAGAAGGCACGCCGTTTCTTTGTGATCCGTCATCGCAGCGCCCGACTCGCGCGTGACGGTTATGGCTGTTTGCGGATCAGTTTCGATCCGCAGGAATTTCCGCGATAATGTCGATCTCCATCAGATATTCAGGTTTGGCGAGACCCTGCACGATGATGCCTGTCGACACAGGAAATACGCCCTTGAGCCATTTTCCGACGACACGATAGACGGCTTCGCGATAAGCGCGATCGGTGATGTAGATCGTAACCTTCACCACATCCTCAAGCTTTGCGCCGGCTTCATCAAGAAGGATCTTCGCACATTTCATCGCGTTCTCGGTTTGCGCAGCCGCATCGCCGATACCGACGATATTGCCGTCGAGATCCATGGCCGTCTGGCCGCGCAGATAAACCGTGTTGCCAGCGCGAACGGCCATGCACACGTCATTATCGAGCTTTTGTTCCGGATAGGCGTCGCGCGTGTTGAATTTGCGGATACGAACATGAGACACGGCGACATTGCTCCTTAAGCTGCCAATAACCTGCGGAAATTTCGGTCGGTGAATAATAGAGGATGGCCGTCGCCACTGACGACATCGACGACTTCGCCGATGATGATCCGATGCGTGCCAAAGTCGAATGTGGATGCGGTCTTGCAGTCGAATGCGGCGAGGGCGCCGTGCAACGCTGGAGCGCCGGTTGCGAGTTGCTGCCATAGGCCGCAGGCGAAGCGATCCTTGCGAAATTCCGGGATCATGCCGGCAAAGGCCTTGGCGACGTTCTCTTGGTCATCCGCCAGCACATTGGCGACGAAAGCGCCATTGGTCATCATCGTTTCGAGCGCGCGATTGTCGCGATGGACGCAGGCGACGACCGATGGCGGCTCCATCGACAGCGAACATAAGGTGGAGACGGTAAGACCAGCGCGCCCGGCCGCTCCATCCGTTGTCAGGATGGCAACGCCGGAGGCGGTTCGCCGCATCGTCTCTCGAAAGCGATCGGCGATGCTTTGCGTCATGCGCTGCCGCCTGTCACGCGGTCGGATAGATCGGCGGCGCGCTTGACGAAATCGAGCGGGCCGGAGAAGTCGAAGGCATTATAGACCGCTGCCAGGTGATTGAAGTGCGGTGCCTGCGCGAACTGGATGAAGGTCAGCCGATGACCGGCATAGTCGGAATTGAGCAGGTCGCGTGCGAAGGCGAGCAGCTTGCGGCGATCTTCGGCGTGCCAGTTGTCGTTAAGGCTGTAGAATTTCTCAAGCCAGCTTCCCGAGCCTGCGGATTTGAAGGCCGCTTCGTTCGGCGTGACGCAGATCTGGCCGCCGCACAATTCGCGGGCGATATGCATCATCTGCGGCAGATTTGCGCAGGCGAAGATGCGGCCGGCATAGAGCATCGACTGGTTCGGCATCAGTAGGTCGCCGGGACTTTTCTGCGCGGCGGCGATGGCGGCCGTCAGATGCGCATTGATCCCTTCGCGGTAGCAGACGAGATCGGCCAGCTTCTCACGCACGGCCTGCATCTTGTCGAGCCCGGTCTGCTTGGCGTTCCACATCGCAGCGCCGATCATCATGTCGGCGACATAGAGAATGCGCAGCGTGTAGGGGAATGCCGAATAACGGTGCAGCGTGCCGCGGATATATTGGGCAGCTTTGGTGTGGCGATAGAAGAAC
>JAEXXW010000322.1 GCA_023405565.1 Pseudomonadota bacterium | reverse complement strand
CTACAAGGGCTTTGGCATCTACAACACCGAGTACCGGACGGCGATCGATCTCACCAACAAGATCTATTTCTTCGAACTCTCCACCAGTCCGAACCTGATCTGGGCCGATCTGACGAAATTCGATCTCGCGCCTGGCGCGCCGGTGATGGAGCTGGATCCTGATAGCCTGACGCTCTCCGGCAATGTCACGACGCAGTTCAGGAAGATCGACAAGGCACCATTCTGAGCAGGGGCGGGCTTTAAGCCTTTTCCGGCATCGCAATGCGGCGGCCGACGGCTTCGGGCCGCGGCAGTCGCGCATGGGATTTGCGCACTTCGCCCAGACGTCTTGCCACGTCGGGCGGGAAGGGGGCGGTCTTCTTTGCCGTCATGTCGATGTGCAGCGACAGGTTTTCGGACGTTGCCGACACCCAGCCTTCGGTCGCATGAAAAAGCTGCTGGAAGAAGTGCATCCGCTTGTTGTCGAATTCCAGCAACTGGAGAGTCACCCGCACGGGGGTGCCTTCATGCAACTCGCGCAAATAGCGGATATGGACTTCGGCGGTGAAGAAGGAGTGATTGCGCTCCCGCAGATAGCGCTGTCCGAGGCCAGCGAGGTTGTAGAGTTCGTCGAGGCCGCGGTCGAACAGGACATTGTAATAGGCCATGTTCAGGTGGCCGTTGAAATCGATCCAGGCCGGCTCGACGGTCATCACCGACGAGACGAAAGGAGCGAAGAAAACCGGTTCGAAATCCGCGCGATCAAGCATGGTTTATTGTGTCTGCGCGAGTCATGCGTGTAAATCGCTAATCCGTAAATTGATGGTTATTTATTCAATTCCGCATCTTGAGCGCTGTCGGTGTGGAAGCCGGAAGCCGTTCTCCGGCAGAGCCCTATTCCACTGAATTTGATGCCCCGGCAAACGCTCGAGCCACATGATCTTGGCCGAGGAACTGATTCCACTTTTCGCGGATGATGCAGTAGTTTCGGAACCATCATTTTACGAAGGACCCTGTCGATGGCGTTTGCGGCCGAAGCCAAGAAAACCACCAACCCAGCGAGCGATCCGCTCGCAACCGGCGCTGCGCTGGCGGAACTCGCAGCCCATTTCGGCAACCGGCTCGTGACCTCGCAAGCCGTCCGCGAGCAGCATGGCAACACGCTCACCTGGATCCCGAACCAGCCGCCGGATGCGGTGGTGTTTCCGCAGGACACGGCCGATGTGCAGGCGGCGGTGCGGATCTGTGCGCGCCACAAGGTTCCGATCATCCCCTTTGGGGCTGGCACATCGCTGGAAGGGCAGATCAATGCGCCCCAGGGTGGCGTGAGCATCGATTTCCGCGACATGAATCGCATTCTCGCCGTCCATGCCGAGGACCTCGATTGCGTCATCGAGCCCGGCGTCACCCGCAAGATGCTGAATGAGCATTTGCGCGACCAGGGGCTATTTTTCCCGATCGATCCCGGGGCGGATGCGTCGCTCGGCGGCATGGCTTCCACCCGTGCCTCCGGCACCAACGCGGTGCGTTACGGCACGATGAAGGACAATGTGCTGTCGCTGAAGGCCGTGCTGGCCAATGGCGAGATCATGACGACCTCGACACGGGCGCGGAAATCCTCGTCCGGCTATGACCTAACCCGCCTGCTCGTGGGAGCGGAGGGCACGCTCGGCGTCATCACCGAACTAACGCTGAAGCTGCATGGTATCCCGGAGGCCATCGGCGCCGCGATCTGCCCCTTCCCGACGGTTGAGGCGGCCTGCAATGCCACGATCCTGACGATCCAGTCGGGCATCCCCGTGGCCCGCATCGAATTGCTCGACGCGCTGCAGGTGAAGGCCTGCAATGCCTATTCGAAACTCACCTTGCCGGAATCGCCGCTGCTGCTGCTCGAATTCCATGGCACCGAAGCTGGTGTCGCGGAGCAATCGGAGCGTTTCGGTGAGATTGCTGCGGATCTTGGCGGCGGTCCGTTCGAATGGACGACCAAACCGGAAGAGCGGACTCGGCTGTGGCAGGCCCGGCATGACGCCTATTGGTCGGCGCTGTCGCTGCGCCCCGGCGCGCGATCGCTCGCAACGGACGTCTGCGTGCCGATCTCGCGGCTGGCCGAATGCGTCACCGAGAGCCAGCGGGACTTGAAGGAAGCCGGTCTTCTCGGCCCCGTCGTCGGCCATGTCGGCGACGGTAATTTCCATGTCGCGCTTCTGGTGGATGTCGATGATGCCGACGAGGTGACGCGGGTGAAGGGCTTCATCCAGCGGTTGACGGAGCGCGCGATCGAAATGGGCGGGACCTGCACCGGCGAGCATGGTGTCGGGCAGGGCAAGATGAAATATATTCTGGCCGAGCATGGCGCGCCGGCTGTCGCGGCCATGCGGGCCGTGAAGCTGGCCCTCGATCCGCAAAACATCATGAACCCCGGCAAGATGCTGCCGTCCGACTAAATTTTGCGGACGCGAGTTTTCCAACGTGGCCCGGACCATAGATTTGCCCTCAAAAGGCGCTAGCCGCTACACTTCATCGTGCGCGCGGGGCGGCATCCGCTCGCGCCGATTTGACATTATTCTTGCAGGGCAGAGCGGGTAGGCTCGTCGCTTGAGGGACGGGGCAGCCGGAGTCTGGTGGGCTTGTGCAAACGACGTTGCTGAGCTTGGCGATAGCCGTGATCGTGGCGCTTCTGGCGGCGCTGCTCGGGCCGTATTTCATCGACTGGACCGCCCATCGCGCAACCTTCGAGGCCCAGGCCAGCCAGGCGATCGGTTTGCCGGTGCGTGTGACCGGACCGATGGATGTGCGGCTGCTGCCGTCGCCGAGCCTCGTTCTCTCGGGCGTCGAGATCGGCAAGCCGGATGATCCGCAGGCCGTGCGCGCCAAGGCTCTGGCGATCGAATTCGCGCTGCCGCCCCTGTTCTCCGGCAAGCTGCGCGCCGTCGAGATGCGGTTGATCGGCCCGGAGGTGAAGATTTCGCTGACGCAGGACGGCCGCGCCACCATTCCGGCCTTGCTGGACGGGGTCAGCGCCGAAACCTTCTCCATCGACAAGCTGAATATCGAGGATGCCTCGATCGAATTGTCCGATGCGGCAAGCGGCTCGCGCACGACCCTGAGCAAACTCTGGTTCAATGGCGAAGTCCGCGCTTTGCCGGGGCCGATCCGCGGCGAAGGTGCCTTCGCCCACGATGGCGGATTGTACAGCTATCGTCTGTCGACGGGACGCGTGGAGGCAGCGGGCTCGCGCGTCAGGCTCAGCATCGATCCGTCCGACCGTCCGGTGACGGCCGATGTGGAGGGGGTCTTCAATACGGACAGCGGCATTCCCCGCTTCGAAGGGCAGGTAACGCTGGCGCGTCGCATTGCCGCCGGCAAAAGTGACAAGTCGCCGCCGCCCGATCCCTGGCGCGTCAGTGCGCGTGTCAAAGCGAATGCGGCGAATGCCTTGTTCGAGCAGGTCGAGTTTCAATACGGTCCCGATGATCGCGCTTTGAAGCTGGCTGGAACCGCGGAAGCGAAATTCGGCGCCAAGCCCCGTCTCAATGCGGTGTTGTCCGCGCGTCAGCTCGACGCCGATAAATTGCTGGCGACAACGAGCGGCGCCAATTTGCCGCCACGAGCCGCGCTGGTGGCTGTGCTGGCGGCGGCCGGCGAAATCACAACGCCACCGCTTCCCACCCAGATCGGCTTCGGCATCGATGTCGTCACGCTGGGCGGGGCGGCCCTGCAGAATGTGCGGGGCGACATCGAACTGGGAAGCGGCGCGACGACCTTGAGTGGCTTTGAGGCCCGGGGGCCAGGCTTCACGCAAGTGCAGGCAAGCGGGGAAATCCATATCGAGAGTGGTCGCTTGTCGTTCGCCGGGCCTGTGGATGTAACGTCCACCGATCCGCGCATGTTCGGCGACTGGCTGGAGGGCAGATCTGTTGCTGCCTTGCCATCGCGTCCGGCGCGTCTGCGTGGCGACGTGACGCTTGGCGCTGGCAAGATCGCGATCGAGCGGATGCAGGCGGAGCTGGATCGCAAGGCGTTTGACGGCAACTTCGTCTATGCCAAGGGCGAGGACGGCGAGCGCAGCCGCCTCGATCTGACGCTGCGGGCGGACGAGCTCGATCTCGACGCGCTGATGCAATTCGCCGGATCCGCGAAGGCGCTCACCGATGCGGATCGGCCGGATGACGTGGCGCTGTCGCTGGCACTCGGGCGTCTGCGCTTTGCCGGTGTCGATGCCGGCAAGGCCGATGTGAAGCTGGCGCTGAATGCCGCCGGCCTCAATGTCGAACAATTTGCGATCGGTGATCTTGGCGGATTGTCCATCGACGGTCAGGGCCGCATCGATCTGAAATCACAGGCGCCGCGTGGCGGATTGTCCTTCAATCTCGCCATGCGCGATTCATCGGCGCTCGTTGCACTGGCCAATCGTCTGACGCCGGGCCTTTCTTCATCCCTGGAGAGAGCTGTCGCCGCGACGGCGCCAGCGAAGATCTCTGGCACTGTCGCCGTCGAACCGTCCGGCAATGCCGGCGCGAGCCAGGCCAATATTGCGATCAACGGCGCGCTGGGTGCCGCGCAGCTCAATCTGAAAACGTCGCTTGTTGGCCAATGGAAGGATCCCGGCCAGGCCGACATCGTGCTCGATGCATCGCTCGACGCGAGCGATGTCAACACGCTGGTGACGCTTGCTGGCGCGGACAAATGGATTTCGGCACCGCGTCAGCCGGGCACTTACACGATCGCGGTGCGTGGCAAGCGCGACGGCGACATGAAGATCGATACCCGCATCGCGGCCGCCAATCTGGAGGCGCGGGCCGAAGGCACGATCCGGCCCTTCGCGACCGACCGCAAGGGTGCGGCTCTCGATATCAACGTCGCCAAGGCGTCCGTGCTTTTCAACCGCAAGACCGTCCCGGTCATCTTGCGGACCAGTCTGAAGGCCGACGCCTCGCGCACGCGCCTGGACAATCTCACGACGACGATTGCCGGCACCATATTGCGCGGATATCTCGGTCTGTCCTTCGGCGAGGACGTTCCGGTGGTCGATGGCGAATTGAAGACCGGGGCCATCGATATCGGCGGATTCCTCTCGGCGGTCGGCGGTCTCGAGGCTGCGGCGGCGTCGAATGAGCGCTGGAGCGCTGCTCCCTTCGCGCTGCCGGCGCTGCCGTCATTTGCCGGTGACATCAAGGTGGAGGCGGGGCGGGCGGCGCTGTTGCCATCGTTCACGGCGTCGAAGCTGCAAGCCAGGCTTCGTTTCTCGCCAACACAGATCAAGGTGGATGGCATCGAAGCGGATATCCTGGGAGGACGCGGGACCGCGGATGTCACATTGCGGCGCAATGCCGACG
>JAEXXW010000318.1 GCA_023405565.1 Pseudomonadota bacterium | reverse complement strand
ATACGCTGCTCACGGTGTCGCCGAATGCCGTTGCGCAGGCGCCAAGCAAAATGGGTTTCAAGGCCGGCTCCCAGGTGACGGTCGATAACGCCATCAAGATGCTGATGGTGAAATCGGCAAACGACATTGCTGTCGTTTTGGCCGAGGGCGTGTCCGGCTCTATCCCTGCTTTCGCCGAGGAGATGAACAAGGCCGCGGCGCGGCTCGGCATGACACAGACAAGCTATGTCAATCCGAACGGTTTGCCGGCTGACGAGCAGATTACATCGGCACGGGACCAGGCGATCCTGGCGCGCGCGGTCTATCGCGAATTGCCGGAATACGAACTGTATTGGCGCGTCTCGGCCATCAAGCTCGGCCGGCGGGTCATGCGCAATTACAACACCCTGCTGGACCGTTATCCCGGCACAGACGGGATGAAGACCGGGTTCATCTGCGCGTCCGGGTTCAACGTTGTCGTGTCCGCCAAGCGCAACAACCGGCGGCTGATTGCCGTCGTGTTCGGCGCGCCGTCAGGTGGCGTTCGCGCCGTGAAAGCCGCGCAGATGCTGGAGCGCGGCTTCCAGAGCGGCGGTTTCTCGTGGCTGACGCCGGCTTCCGGCACGGTCGAGACACTAAAGGCCATCGATGCGCAGCCGCCGAATCTGCGCGACGAGATCTGCGGCAAGAAGCGCAAGCGCCCGGCCGCCGAATCCGAAGACGTCGATGACGATGAGCACACCCAGGCGGCGCTGCCGCCCGGCATGGACCCGGGTTCGCCACAGGCCGTGATGCTATCCAGCCTGCGGACCGCAAATACCAAACCGTCCGCACTGATCGGTCCGCTGGTCCCGTCGATGGATCCGATTGAAGTCTTCCTCGGCCCGACCAAGGGATCGGTTCCGGACACGCAGGTTGCGAGCCCAAAGGCGAAAAAGAAAAGCACGCCTGCGGCCGCGACGGCTGCGGTGACACCGCCAAAGCCGGCCGCCGCAACGCCCGCCGCGGCTTCGCAGACGCCTGCTCCGAAGCAGACGCTGGCGACGCCGTCGTCGCCGCCGACTGGCAGCTTAGCACCAGCCGCCAAGCCTGCATCCAAGCCCGCGCCGAAGCAGGACGCGGCCGCGCCCGCCCCGGCACCGAAAAAGAAGAACACGAAATCGGCCGCCTTCCCGGAACCAATAACGTCGTCCACCGCAACGGCGTCAAAACCAAAGCCTAAAAAGACCAGCGACGCGCAGAAGCCGACCGCTGAGGCAACCGCCAAGCCGGCCAAACCTGCCCAGCAACCGGCAGCCACGACGACACGGTGACCACATCATCCGAACCATCTGCGGCGCGTATGCCGCCGCAACCTGTTCCGTTGACGCTGCTGACCGGCTTCCTCGGCGCCGGCAAGACGACGCTGCTGAACAAGCTGCTGAAAGATCCGGCCCTTTCCGACACCGCCGTCATCATCAACGAGTTTGGCGATATTGCTCTCGATCACCTGCTCGTTGAAAAAATCGACGGCGACATGATGGTCCTGTCGAGCGGCTGCCTTTGCTGCAACCTGCGTGGCGACCTCGTCACCGCGCTGGAAAAGCTGCTGCGCAATCTCGACAACGGCCGCGCTTCCTTCAAGCGCGTGATCGTGGAAACCACCGGGCTTGCCGATCCCGCGCCGCTGCTGCAAACGGCGATGACGCATCCCTATCTGCTGATGCGCTTCCGACTCGACGGCGTCGTGACCCTGGTCGATGCCATCAACGGATCGGCAACACTCGACAACCACTCCGAAGCGGTGAAACAGGCTGCAGTGGCCGACCGCATCGTGCTGACCAAGACCGATCTTCTGGATACGCCGGAACGCCTTGCCGCGCGCGACGCGCTTCTGCAACGGCTGCACAAACTCAATCCCGCAGCGACCATTCTCGACGCCGCTGCCGGAGAGGCAACGCCTTCCGCCTTGCTCGGCTGCGGCCTTTACGATCCGTCGCGAAAAATCCCCGATGTCAGCCGCTGGCTGGCCGATGAGGCGATCGCGGCGGCACACGCCCACGATCATCACCATCATCACGACATAAACCGGCACGACGAACGAGTTCGCGCCTTCACCCTGTCGACTGAACGTGCCATTCCCGCGGCGATGCTGGATCTGTTTCTGGAACTTTTGCGCTCGACCCATGGGCCGAACCTTCTGCGCATGAAGGCGATCGTCAATATCGAGGAAACGCCGGACAAGCCGATGGTGCTGCACGGTGTCCAGCATGTCCTGCATCCGGCGGCACAGCTCGAGGGCTGGCCGGACGACGACCGGCGCACGCGCATGGTCTTCATCGTCCGCGACATCGAACCACGGGTCATCCGCGAATTGTTCGATGCATTTCTCGGCTATACCGCCCCCGACCGCCCGGATGCCGCAGCACTCGTGGACAACCCTCTGGTGCCATTCGGGGGACGGGATCGTTGACGGGCTGCATCCGGTTAACCACCTCTTGAAACCCGATGGCGACTCTTTGATGTTAGCTTCGAAACCCACCGGGGCCGGGAATGGGTTTTTTCAGTCAGCTGAAAGGCGACTTCGTTTTCATTCGCGGCGCGCTGCGCGCCTTGCGGATGACGACGCATATCGCCAAGAACCCGAAACGGACTTTTCCTGACGTCGTCCAGGAACTGGCGGAGCGCTATGGCGACAAGCCGGCGCTTTTGTCCGCGAGCGAAACCTTCAGCTATCGCGCTCTGTTCCAGCGCTCGAACCGCTATTCCCGATGGGCGCTGCATGAAGGCCTGGCAAAGGGCGAAACCGTCTGCCTCCTCATGCCGAACCGGCCGGAATTCATGGCGATCTGGCTTGGTATCACGCGCGCGGGCGGCGTCACCGCGCTGCTGAACACCAATCTTATCGGACCATCGCTCGCACATTGCATCGACATCGTGTCGCCGAAGCATATCGTGATCGCCGCCGATCTCGTGGGCCAGTTCGAGAGTATCCGCGCTTATCTGAAATCGTCGCCCAAGGTGTGGATCCACGGCGAAACGGCGAGCATCGATCCCCGGATCGACATTGCGATCGACCAGATACCGGACACGGCCCTTGCGGCTTCCGAACGGCCGGACATCGGCATCGAGGACCATGCTCTTTATATCTACACCTCCGGCACGACGGGCATGCCGAAAGCAGCGAACATCAACCATTATCGCGTGATGCTCGCGTGCTATGGCTTCGCCGGCGTGATGGGAACGCGGGCATCGGACCGAAATTATGTTTGTCTGCCGATGTACCATACCGCCGGCGGTCTCTGTGCCATCGGTTCGCTGCTGGTGAATGGCGGTTCGGTCTATATCCGTGAACGCTTCTCAGTGCGCGAATTCTGGGACGACATCGTCAATAACGATTGCACGATGATGCAATATATCGGCGAGCTCTGCCGCTATCTCGTCAACTCACCGCCGCAGCCGAATGAGACGAAGCACAGGCTGCGGCTTGCTTGTGGCAATGGCTTGCGCCCTGACATCTGGGAAGAGTTCAAGACCCGGTTCCAGATACCGCTGATCCTCGAATTCTATGCCGCGACCGAAGGCAACGTGCTGATGTTCAATTTCGAGGGCAAGACCGGCGCAATTGGCCGCCTGCCGTGGTTCATCGAACATCGCTTCCCGACGGCGCTTGTCCGTTTCGATGTCGAAACCGAGCAACCCATGCGGAACGCGCAGGGATTCTGCATTCCTTGCGGTCCAGACGAGATCGGCGAAGCCATCGGCAAGATTCTCAATGACCCCGAAAGGCCGGGAAACCGCTTCGAGGGTTATGCAAGCTCCAGGGAAACCGAGAAAAAAGTTCTGCACAACGTGTTCGCGCCAAACGACGTGTGGTTCCGCACCGGCGACCTGATGCGCAAGGACAAGAATGGCTATTTCTATTTCGTCGATCGCATCGGCGACACCTTCCGATGGAAAGGCGAGAATGTCTCGACCGCCGAAGTGGCAGAGGCCATCAACCGTTTTCCGGGAATCAAGGAAACCAACGTCTATGGCGTCTCAGTCCCGGACCATGAAGGCCGCGCGGGCATGGCCGCCATTATCTGCCACGATTGCGACCTTGCCGGGCTTCACCGCCATCTCGAAACATGTTTGCCCGATTACGCCCGGCCTGTTTTCCTCCGGATCCGGCAGAACATCGATGTGACCGCCACGTTCAAGCAGCGAAAAGTCGACCTCGTAAAAGAGGGCTACGATCCGGACACGATTTTCGATCCGCTCTATTTCAACGATCCGGCAAAACAAGCCTTCGTGCCGCTCGACAAAGCCCTCTATGAACGAATCCAATCCCGCGAGCAGCGCGTATAGCAGAGCGACGTATGAACGACATAAAATCTCCCGACGACATTCTCTCTTTCTGGCGGCAGGCCGGGTACGATAAATGGTTCAACAAGGACGAGGCTTTTGACGTCGCGATCCGTGAGCGCTTCCTCGCAACGCATGAAGCCGCAGCAGCCGGACGCCTCAATGACTGGCAAAAGACGCCGGACGGTGCTTTGGCGCTCATCATCCTGCTCGATCAGTTTCCGCGCAACATGTTCCGTGGCAGCCCGAGATCATGGGCGACAGACCCGATAGCACGCGATGTAACCAAGCACGCACTGGCCGAAGGCTTCGACGAGCAAGTTCCGGCGGAGCTAAAGACCTTTTTCTATCTCCCGCTGATGCATTCCGAAAAGATCGATGATCAGCAGCAATGCGTCGAGCTCTATAAAGCACTGGGTGACGAGAACAGCCTGAAATACGCAGAACTTCACGAAGAGATCATCCGCCGCTTCGGTCGCTTCCCGCATCGCAATCCCGTGCTGGGCCGCAAGACAACGCCCGAAGAGCAGGCTTTCCTGGACGACGGCGGCTTCAGCGGCTGACGTCAGAGCGTTTTGGAGCGAAGTGGGT
>JAEXXW010000304.1 GCA_023405565.1 Pseudomonadota bacterium | reverse complement strand
GTCATGATGCACGAGGGGCAGATCGTCTACGAGGCGACCGGCTCCGAAAAGGACGGCTTGACGGTGGAATCGCTGGTGCAACGTTTCCAGACCGCTGACGACAAGATGTTGCTGGTCCACTGATATGATGGACGTTGTCTCGAGCTTTGTGAATCTCATTCCGGTGACGCTGGCGCAGAGCCTGCTCTATGGCTTTGTCGCACTCGGCATTATGATTCCGTTTCGGCTGCTCAGCTTCCCCGATCTGACCTGTGAAGGCGCGTTTCCGCTCGGCGGGTGCCTGTGCGCTGCTTTGCTGGTTGCCGGCATTTCGCCGACCCTGTCGATGCTGATTGCGGTGGCGGCGGGGGCTCTGGCGGGCTGCGCGACGGCCTTCATTCACCTGCGTTTCAAGATCAACACGTTGCTGGCCGGCATCTTGATGATCACCATCCTGTGGAGTGTCAATCTCCGCATTATGGGGAAGTCGAACATTCCGCTGTTCTCGGCGCCGTCATTTTTCGACAACATCTATCCCGGTTTCACGATGAATGTTCCGGCGCAGATCGGCTTCTGGTTGCTGCTGTCGATCTTCCTCATTGTGACGTTGTTCTGGTTCCTGCGCACGGATATCGGGCTTGCCGTGCGAGCCACGGGAGCCAATGAGACGATGGCGCGCGCGCAGGGGGTGAGCACCTGGGCGATCACGATTGCCGGTGTCGGTGCGGCAAACGGCCTGACTGCATTTGCCGGCGCGGCGGTTGCGCAGGTGCAGGGCTATGCCGACGTGCAGATGGGTTTCGGCATTCTGATCAATGCGCTTGCGGCCCTGATCATCGGCGAGGCGATCGTTGGCCGCTCATCCATTTTCCGGCAATTGCTGGCACCGTTTGTCGGCTCGGTCGTTTATTACCAGGTCATATCAGCGGGCCTTGCTCTGGGCGTCCATCCGTCCGATCTGAAGCTTGTGACGGGATTGTTCGTGCTGATCATGCTTGCGCTGCCAAAACGTAAGATCGAGAGCAGCCCCTTACCCGAGAAGCCAGTCAACGCGGCGTAGGCTTCTCGCTTCGTTTTTACAATCTACGACGAGAGCTTGCCGCTAGCCTCAACCCCAAAATCCTTGTCTGAATCACCTCGTTAGCCAGCAACAAGCACCCTGTATCCTATCGGCGCCTGGACCCGACCCAGATTTGCGCATGGCGTCAAAAAGCGATCTGCATTTTGCGGTTCTTGTACGGCAGTTGTGCGCCGGGATAGCATGGTTTAGCGGCGAGTTTTTGAGGTCTATTGGCGCGTCATGCATCTTGCGGTCATTGGAAACGGTATTGTCGGCACCGCATGTGCCGCCTGGCTGCAGCGCGACGGTCACCGCATCACCTTCATCGATCCAAAGGAGCCGGGCGAGGCCACATCGTTTGGCAATGCCGGCTCCCTGTCGCCCTCGGCCTGCCTTCCGGTTGGCATGCCCGGCATGTGGAAAAAGGTGCCGGGCTGGCTGCTCGACCCGCTGGGACCGCTCACGATCCGCTGGTCTTACGCACCTTTTGTTGCGCCTTGGTTGTTGCGCTTCATGCGCCACACCACGCCGGCCGAAGTGACGCGCATTGCAACGGCGCTGCGTGGTTTGCTGGCGCCAATCTTTGAATGCTACGAGCCGCTTTTGCAACGCGCCAACGCAACCGGTCTCGTCCGCCACACCGGCTGTCTTTACGTTTACTCCAGCGCCGACACCGCGCGTCAGTGGCAATGGGGAATGGCGCTTCGGCGCAACCTCGGCGTCGAATTGCGCGATGTCGATCAGGACGAACTCGAGACGCTTGAGCCGGATCTGAAAGGGCGTTTCCGCTTTGGCATTCTGGCGCCGGACAACGGATCGACGCTTGATCCATCTGCCTTGACCAAAGCCCTGTTCGCACAGTGCGTCAAGGATGGCGCGACATTCGAGCGCCAGCATGTCAGGGCGGTACTGCGGACGCGCGATCGTGTCACCGGCCTTGTGCTGGATGACGGCAAGACTATCGATTGCGACGGCGTTGTGCTTGCGGGTGGCGCCTGGTCCGGCACACTTGCCGCGCAGCTTGGCGCGCGCGTACCGTTGGAAACGCAACGTGGCTACCACGTCACCGTGCGCAGCAACAATCTCCAGCTGAAACATACCGTCATGGCGGTCGAACATAATATGATGGTGAATCCTATGCGCATGGGGCTTCGCCTCGCTGGCTCGGTGGAATTTGCCGGCCTCGATGCCGCTCCCAATTTCGCGCGGGCAAAAGGACTGCTGCAAAAAGGCCGCGAGATGTTCCCGCATCTCGACACAAGCGACACGACGGAATGGATGGGGCACCGGCCATGCATGCCGGACAGTTTGCCTGTCATCGACCGCGCCCCGCGGTTGCAGAATGCCTGGCTGGCCTTCGGCCATGGTCACATCGGAATGTGCGGTGCGCCGAGCACAGGGCGGGAAATTGCCAATCTGGTGGCCGGCCGGTCGCCGCAAATCGATCTTACCGCCTTCGCCGCCAACCGTTTCGGAAACATGAACTGATGCAGCGCCTGTCGCGCAACGCGGATCAAGCAGCAGACAATGCCGCAATCCACGAAGCTGTTGGCGGGTGGGACATCGCAATTGATGTCGGTGGCACATTCGTCGATTTTGTTGCCCGTCCACTGAAAGGCGAGGAGCGCTGGCGCTATGCCAAGCGATTACGGGCATCCGCCGATACAGCGGAATCCATTACCGCCGGCCTTCTCAGTTTTTTGAGTGAGGAAGAAATTGACCTTCGTCAAATTGCCCGATTGCGCCACGGCACGACAATCGCCACCAACGCTCTTCTGGAACTCCGTGAACCACCCGTTGCGCTGGTCACAACCGCCGGCTTTGCCGATGTCCTGACGCTCGGCCGACAGAATCGCCGGGATCTCAATCAGCCGTTTCCTCAGCCACCGGTGCCTCCGCACATTTGTCCGGAAGAGCTACGGTTCGAGCTGGCAGAACGCGTTGACGCGCGCGGAAATATTGTGATGCCGCCTCATTCCGTAGCGCTCGATCAACTGGTCGATCAGATCGCGGCGCGCCTCGGTTCGCAAAAAACGGCGCCGGCCATTGCGATCTGCCTTCTGTTTGCGCCACTCAATCCCGCGCATGAAATGGCTGTTGCATCAGCACTGACGGCACGCTGGCCGGACGCTCACCTCTCTCTGTCGCATCAGGTCGATCCGCGACTGCGCGAATTTGAGCGCACCCTTGCAACGGTCCTTGATGCCTATATCCGACCGGTGGTCTCTGGTTATCTTCGAAGCCTCGATCAGTCGCTTGCGGAGCAGGGATTGTCCGCACCATGGATCATGCGGTCCGTCGGCGGT
>JAEXXW010000259.1 GCA_023405565.1 Pseudomonadota bacterium | reverse complement strand
GCTCGCAAATGAGGAGGAAGCCAATGGACGCAAAAACAGGTGATAAGGGCCCCGGCAAATGCCCGGTGATTCACGTCGGCGGCAGTGGAACCGCTAACAAGCACTGGTGGCCGAACCAGCTGCGTCTCGATCTCCTCAGCCAGCACTCGCCCAAATCCGATCCGCTGAGCCAGACCTTCAATTACGCCGAGGAATTCAAGAAGCTCGACTACGAGGCGCTGAAGAACGACCTGCGGAAGCTGATGACCGAATCGCAGGACTGGTGGCCGGCCGATTTCGGAAATTACGGTCCGCAAATGATCCGCATGGCCTGGCACAGTGCCGGCACGTACCGCATCGGTGATGGACGCGGCGGTGGCGGACGCGGGCAGCAGCGCTTCGCTCCGCTCAACAGCTGGCCGGACAACGTCAACATCGACAAGTCGCGTCGTCTGCTGTGGCCGATCAAGCAGAAATACGGTCAGAAGATTTCCTGGGCCGATCTGATGATCCTGACTGGCAACGTTGCCCTCGAAACCATGGGTTTCCGGACCTTCGGTTTCGGCGGCGGCCGTGAGGATGTTTGGGAACCGGACCAGGACGTTTACTGGGGTCGCGAGACCACGTGGCTCATTGCCAGCAACGATCCGAACAACAAGGCCAGCCGCTATTCCGGCGCGCGTGAACTCGAGAACCCGCTCGCGGCTGTTCAGATGGGGCTGATCTACGTCAATCCGGAAGGTCCGGACGGCAATCCCGATCCGGTCGCCGCAGCGAAGGATATCCGCGAGACCTTCAAGCGCATGGCCATGAACGACGAGGAAACCGTCGCTCTCATCGCCGGCGGCCACACCTTCGGCAAGACGCACGGCGCAGCTGCTGAATCCTACAAGGGCGCAGACCCTGAAGCTGCCGACATTGCAGAACAGGGCTTCGGCTGGACCAGCAGCTTCGGAAGCGGCAAGGCCGGCGACGCGATCGGCAGCGGCCTTGATGTCACCTGGACCCAGACGCCGGCACAGTGGAGCAACTTCTTCTTCGAGAACCTGTTCAAATTCGAATGGGTGCTGGAGAAGTCGCCGGCTGGTGCGAACCAGTGGGTGGCTAAGGACGCCGAGGCCATCATCCCGGATGCGCACGATCCGTCGAAGAAGCGCAAGCCGACCATGCTGACGACCGATCTGTCGCTGCGCATGGATCCGGCTTACGAGAAGATCTCGCGGCGCTTCCTGCAGAACCCGCAGGCGTTTGCCGAAGCCTTTGCCCGCGCCTGGTTCAAGTTGACCCACCGCGATCTCGGGCCGCGCTCGCGCTACATCGGGCCGGAAGTGCCGAAGGAAGAGCTGATCTGGCAGGACCCGGTTCCTGCCGTCGATCACCCGCTGATCAATGACGCCGACATTGCTGCCCTGAAGGCCAAGCTGCTGGCCTCCGGGCTCAGCGTGTCCGAACTCGTCGGCACGGCCTGGGCTTCAGCCTCCACGTTCCGCGGCGGTGACAAGCGCGGCGGCGCCAATGGCGCGCGCATTCGCCTGGCGCCACAGAAGGACTGGGACGCCAACCAGCCCGAACAGCTCGCCAAGGTGCTCAAGGTTCTGGAGCGCATCCAGTTCGAGTTCAATCAGGAGCAAAGCGGCGGCAAGAAAGTCTCGCTCGCCGACCTGATCGTGCTTGCCGGCAATGCCGGTATCGAGCAGGCCGCGAAGTCGGCCGGCCACAACGTGACAGTGCCATTCGCAGCGGGCCGCACCGACGCTTCGCAGGCGCAGACCGATGTGGAGTCCTTCTCGTATCTCGAGCCCGTCGCCGACGGCTTCCGTAACTACGAGAAGACTCTCTACTCCGTACCCGCCGAACACCTGCTGGTCGACAAGGCGCAGCTTCTGACGTTGACCGCACCCGAACTGACGGTGCTGATCGGCGGCCTCCGCGCGATCAACATCAACACGGACGGCTCCAAGCACGGCGTCCTCACCGACAAGCCGGGTGCGCTGACCAACGACTTCTTCGTGAACCTTCTGGATATGGGCACGGAGTGGAAGGCAGTATCCGACGACCAGACCGTGTTCGAGGGGCGCGACCGTAAGACCGGCAAAGCCAAATGGACCGGCACGCGCGTCGATCTCGTGTTCGGCTCGAATTCGGTGCTGCGTTCGCTCGCCGAGGTCTATGCGAGCTCCGACGCCAAGGAGAAGTTCGTGAAGGACTTCGTCAAGGCGTGGACCAAGGTCATGAACCTCGACCGCTACGATGTCGGTCAATCGAAGGCCGCTTAACGCAACAAGCGATAAAAGGCAGACAGAAGGGGCGGCAAATTTGCCGCCCTTTTTGTTATCTGACGCTCGTCAGGGAATGTCCGGCTGCGTTTCAGCCAGCGGCCACCAGCCGTCATCACCGCGACGAAATAGCGGACAGCCATACACCGCCCGCACCGGCGGCGACGCATCCAACGTCGCCATCTCTGCTTGCCAGCGATTGGTCTGCTTCATTGCCACCACGATGCCGACAACCTGCACGCCGATGCGCTGCAGCAGCCTCACCGCTGCAACGGCAGTCGCACCGCTCGAAATCGCATCGTCCACCAGCACGACACGGCGATGATCGAGCAATGGCAGCATGTTGGGATCGAGCCGCAGCAGCTTGCCGGGCTCCGGACTGGTTATCGAATGAACTGCTTGCGAGAGTGCGTCATCGTACCAGAACTTGCGCGAATAACCGAGCGGCACGAAGCGCGGATGACCAAGCCGCTCCGCGACACGATCGGCAAAGGCAAAACCGAGCGTTGGCAGACCGACAATGACGTCGGCGTGGAAGGTGCGCGCCTGTTCAGCCATGGCGTCGGCAAGCGCAGCAATCACGACATGAGCGGCCTGATTGGCGATCAGCGAGGCGACCGCATTGTCGCCGGATGGCAATTGCCGAAGTGGAAGCACCAGAACGCGGTTGTCCGGCAGTCGCACCGGATAACCATAGCGATAGGGTGGCGCGGCCACAAAACGCGACGGAATATCGGCAGTGATGTCCTGCCAATAACCGGTGGTCGGCTCGGTAAAGAAAGCCTCTGACATCGGGAAAGGACTTCCAGAGAACGAACGGCAGCCCCCGGCAGACTACCGCTTAGCTTTTGTTTTGACGCGTTTTCTTCACGCGAACCGGTATCCACTTCGCTCGAAAACGCTCTATTCCGACGACCCTTCCGCTTCAGCGCGCAACGCATCCGGCAACGGCATCGCGATCGCGTTGTAGCCGGAATCGACGAAATGGATTTCGCCGGTGACGCCGCCCGACAGATCCGAGCACAGATAAAGCCCGGCGCCACCCAGTTCTTCCAGCGTCACGCCGCGACCGAGCGGCGAATGCCTTTGCTGAAACGCGAACATATAGCGCGCATCGTGAATTCCGGCGCCGGCCAGCGTACGGATGGGGCCTGCGGAAATGGCGTTAACGCGGATATTCTGCCTGCCGAAATCGACAGCGAGATAACGCACCGACGATTCCAGCGCCGCCTTCGCCAGACCCATCACGTTGTAATTGGGCATCGCACGATCGCCGCCGTTATAGGTCAGCGTCAGCATCGCGCCGCCGTTCGGCATCAATTCGGCCGCGCGCTTGGCCCCTTCCGCGAAGGAGAAGCAGGAGATCACCATGGTGCGCACGAAATTCTCGCGCGTGGAATCCGCAAAGCGCCCCTTCAGCTCATTCTTGTCGGAAAAGCCGACCGCATGAACGAAGAAGTCGATAGTGCCCCACTTCTTCTTCATGGCATCGAACACCGCATCGACGCTGGCGATATCCTCGACGTCGCACGGCATCAGGAAATCCTGGCCGATCGATTCCGCGAGCGGCTTCACCCGCTTCAGCAGCTGATCGCCCTGATAGGTGAACGCGATCTCGGCGCCGTGCTCCGCGAGCGTCTTGGCGATACCCCATGCGATCGAGTGGTCGTTGGCGACGCCCATAATGAGCCCGCGCTTGCCTTGCATCAATTTGGTCATTTCTTGACTTCTACCAGTTGGAAATTTGCAGCTTCGGCTTCAACCACGCCACCGAACAACGACAAAGTCAGGATTTCTCCATCGTCCTCGTGTTCGACTCGCATGAAATCGATATTGCCGGACTTGCTGTTTTTACGGATACGGCCTGTTTCACCGGAAAACAGGACACGCTTGAGACCTTCGCCGGTGCAACAATAGCGGCGGCGCGTGTCCGCATTTTCGTCGCCGGGATAAAGGTCGAGCAACAATCGGATCGTCTGTTTTGTACCAGGCAATCCGTTGATGTGAATATCAACGAGATTGCCGTCATGCCAATCGATATCCTGATCGACAAGTCTCATCGCGCTGCGTCATGCATCGATGTGCTTGAACACGATCGAGGCATTGGTTCCACCGAAACCGAACGAATTCGACAGCACGCAACCCAGCGTCACATTGTCCTGACGCTCGCGCACGATCGGCATGTCGGCAAAGGCCGGATCGAGTGTCTTGATGTTCGCGCTCTCGCAGATGAAGCCGTTCTTCATCATCAGCAGGGAATAGATTGCTTCCTGCACGCCGGCCGCACCGAGCGAATGGCCCGTCAATGACTTCGTCGCGGAGATCGGCGGGCATTTGCTGCCGAACACTTCGCGCAAGGCCTCGATTTCCTTGGCATCGCCCACCGGCGTCGCGGTAGCGTGCGGATTAACGTAATCGACCGGCACGTTCACAGTCTGCAGCGCCATGTTCATGCAGCGCACGGCGCCTTCGCCGGATGGTGCAACCATGTCGTGGCCGTCGGAGGTCGCGCCGTAGCCGGCGACCTCAGCGTAGATTTTCGCGCCGCGAGCCTTTGCGTGCTCCAGTTCTTCCAGCACGAGAACGCCAGCGCCGCCTGCAATCACGAAGCCGTCGCGATCGGCATCATAGGCGCGCGAAGCGGTCCCCGGCGTCTCGTTGTATTTCGACGACATCGCACCCATCGCGTCGAACAGGTTCGACAATGTCCAGTGCAGATCTTCGCAGCCCCCGGCGAAAATCATGTCCTGTTTGCCCCACTGGATGATCTCAGCGGCATTGCCGATGCAATGGTTGGAGGTCGCGCAGGCCGACGAGATCGAATAATTCACACCCTTGATCTTGAACCAGGTCGCGAGCGTCGCTGACGCCGTGGACGACATGGCTTTCGGCACGGCGAATGGCCCAATGCGCTTGGGTGATCCTTTTTCGCGGGTGATATCGGCAGCCTCCACGATCGTAGAGGTGGTCGGCCCGCCCGATCCCATCACGATGCCGGTGCGCTCGTTGATGATGTCTTTCTCTTCGACGCCGCTGTCACGGATCGCCTGCTCCATCGCGATATGGTTCCAGGCCGCACCCTGGCCAAGAAAGCGCATGGCCCTGCGGTCGATCATGCTTTCGGCATCGATATTCGGAATGCCGGCGACCTGACAGCGAAAGCCGTGATCCGCGAACTGATCAGCGCGCGAGATGCCGGACTTCGCTTCGCGAAGGCTCGCAAGAACCTCCTGCGTATTGTTGCCGATGGATGAAACAATCCCCATCCCGGTGACGACCACTCGCCGCATGTCTGCCTCGTCGATTTAAGAGCTGGAGTGCGCCCGTAATCCTGACCGCAAGCGATCAGGTACCCCCAGAAAGATCGGGTCGCCCAGCTAAAGGCTTGTCCCGATCCCGATAGGCGCACACTTGGCCGCTCCGGCGCAAGTCTGCAAGGCGCTTCAAGGACGGCGCGCCTCAAAGACGCTTTCGCCGCAGCCGATCAGGCCGCGCCGCTCGCCAGCGGTGCATCCTGCTTGAACAGGCCCACCTTCAGATCGCTGGCGCGATAGATCACATTACCATCGGCCGAGAGCCAGCCGTCGGCGATGCCAAGCACCAGCTTGGAGCGCATCACCCGCTTGATCTCGAGGCCATAGACGACCTTTTTCATGCTCGGCAGCACCTGTCCGGAGAATTTCAGCTCGCCGAGACCCAGCGCCCGGCCGTTGCCGGAAGACCCCGACCAGCCGAGGAAGAAACCCAGCAATTGCCACAGGGCATCGAGGCCGAGACAGCCCGGCATCACCGGATCACCCTTGAAATGACAGGGAAAAAACCAAAGATCCGGCTTCACATCGAGCTCAGCCCGGACCAGGCCCTTGCCGTGCTCGCCGCCCTGATCGGACATTTCCGAAATGCGGTCGAACATCAGCATCGGCGGCAGCGGCAATTGCGGGCCCTCGCCGAACAATTCACCCCGGCCGCACGCCAGAAGTTCTTCATATTCATAGCTGGTTTGGCGGCTCTGCATGCCGGTCAGGTTCCTTAATTTTTCGTCGCCAACACGACGCCCAGCGGGTTCCTAACATAGCGGCCCACGTCGGAGCAAAGCGGCCGTTTAGCGCCGTTTAGAACGATCCTAGATGCGAAACAGTTGCAATAAGCGGACGGCCTCGTGTATGATTTCGAATGCAACAATCTCGGCCTTGAACCGGGATCATTGGGCAACAAAACCATGAACCTGACGCGTACTGTTGTTTTCTCCACTCCTCCCGAAACCACGACCGCCCATCCGCCGATCGCGCATCTGGGAGATTCCCGACGCGCCGATCTGAACGGATGTCCTTGGCATGACGTCAAGTCGATGCTTCGGGAAGTCGGCCTGCGTCCAACCCGTCAGCGCATGGCGCTGGGCTGGATTCTGTTCGCCAAAGGCGACAGGCATTTGACGGCCGAAATGCTCTACGAAGAGGCGACCAAGGCCAAGGTGCCGGTGTCGCTGGCCACCGTGTACAACACGCTGCATCAGTTCACCGAAGTCGGTCTGCTGCGCCAGGTCGCGGTTGACGGCTCCAAGACCTATTTCGACACCAATGCGTCGGACCATCATCATTTCTTTGTCGAAGGCGACAATGAACTGGTCGATATCCCGGGCAACGACGTGATTGTCGACAAGATGCCGATCGCGCCGGAAGGCTATGAAGTCGCCCGCATCGATGTTGTGGTGCGGCTGAAGAAGATCGACAAGCGCCGCTGATCGGCCCTCGCGAGCGAAACGGAATTCCATCAGGCGCGTGACCGACACGCGCCTGATTTTTATGTGGTCAGAGCCTGTTTTTGTTTTGACGCGTTTTCTTCACGCGAACCGGACCCCACTTCGCTCGAAAACGCTCTAATCCACCTTCTCGTTCGGATAAACGCCCCACAGGCGTTCCTGCGGCACCCAGCCATCGAATTGCTTGCCGATCACACGGCACCAATGGCCATCGCAGCGCTTCACCGATGCCAATACACCCGGCTGCAATTGGGCGGTGACGTCACCGCCTGTCGCGGGACTTCCCAGAACACCGACAAGCTGATCCTTCTCGCGTGACGTGACGACGGCAGTCCGCCGGCCGCTCAGCATCGAGTGATAGACCCAGCCTTCCGCCCCCTCAGCATCGCGAATGCGGCGCCAGTTTTCGAACTCAGCCGTCACCTCGACAGGCAAACCCTGCTTGGTGAAGACCCAGGCGACGTCATGATCCTTGGTCGGTCCGGTCCGGACATTGACCCGCTCGGACTTCAGGCTGACATAGCGCGGCACCGGCAGGCCGCTGGCGCTACCGACGTCGCCGGCCGCCGCCAAGGCCGGATGAACCGGCGCAAGGATAAAAAACGCAAAAGCGATAGCGATGGGCCGGGTGGTTTGTCTTGATACGGTCATCTGCTACAGAACGTGGCGCTGGCGGGCTGGGTCGGAACGGCGCAGTTTCGGCCGTGTGGGTTAAAGAGGGCTGAACGGACCGGCAGCCCGCAAGACATCGAACGAGACGTTTCCAAGGCTGGGATATGCAGAATCGGAAAAAGCCCTTGGTGGTCGTGACGCGCAAGTTGCCGGAGCGGGTGGAAACGCGCATGCGCGAATTATTCGACACGCGTCTCAATCTCGACGATGTCCCGATGACGCAGGCGCAACTGGCCGACGCGGTCAAGACGGCCGACGTCCTCGTACCGACAGTTACCGACCGGATCGATGCCTCCGTGCTGGCGCAGGCCGGCGAAAACCTGAAGCTGATCGCCAATTTCGGCAACGGTGTCGACAATATCGACGTCACCACCGCACTGCAGCGCGGCATCACCGTAACCAACACGCCCGGTGTTTTGACCGAAGACACCGCCGACATGACCATGGCGCTGATCCTGGCCGTGCCGCGACGGCTGGCCGAAGGGTCGCAGGTTTTGACCGGCGAGAATGAATGGGGTGGCTGGTCGCCGACCTGGATGCTCGGCCACCGCATCTGGGGCAAGCGGCTTGGCATCATCGGCATGGGACGCATTGGCCAGGCTGTGGCTCGCCGCGCCCGCGCCTTCGGCCTGCAGATCCATTATCACAACCGCCGCCGGGTTGCGGCGCAGATCGAGGAAGAACTCGGCGCGACCTACTGGGAAAGCCTCGACCAGATGCTGGCGCGGGTCGATATCGTCTCGATCAATTGCCCGCATACGCCGGCAACCTATCACCTGCTGTCGGCGCGGCGGCTCAAGCTGCTGCGGCCGGAAGCCTATGTGGTGAATACCGCCCGCGGTGAAGTCATTGACGAGAATGCGCTGGTCCGCATGATCGCGGCCGGCGAAATCGCCGGCGCGGGGCTCGACGTGTTCGAGCATGAGCCTGCGGTGAATCCGCGACTCGCCAAGCTGGCACGCGAAGGCAAGGTGGTGCTGCTGCCGCATATGGGATCGGCCACGGTCGAAGGCCGCGTCGACATGGGCGAGAAGGTCATCATCAACATCAAGACCTTCATGGACGGACACAAGCCGCCGAACCGGATTCTTCCATCCATGCTGTAAGCAGCCGTCCCGTTTTAACGCTGTGACGGCACGTCACTATACGGCGACGAATTCGGCTTTTAAGATACGCGCATGATCGGCCGCTGCCGGAGGTTCCTGATG
>JAEXXW010000194.1 GCA_023405565.1 Pseudomonadota bacterium | reverse complement strand
TGGTTTGGCCTTGCCGCCGCCCTGGCCGGCGTTTTTGGCGTGTGGGCGGCCCGAAACTGGTATCATAAAACCACTTAAGGCGGCGTCCACTTCCTTGTGGAAATCACCCCGAACCACTACTCTATAGCACTGCCCGGCTTTCCCGGATTTCGGGAAATCCCTTCGTTAAATCAAAGACTTGTTTCTTCCCCGCTGGCGGCCTCGACCGTGTGCGGCGGGTTTGAGGACCGCCATTGCTGTACGTTTCGACCCGTGGAGAAGCCCCGCCGCTTGGCTTCATCGATGTCACACTCGCGGGCCTCGCGCGCGACGGCGGACTTTATGTGCCGCAATCCTGGCCGCAGCTTTCGGCCGAAACGATCGCCGGTTTTGCCGGACGCGATTATGCGGAAGTCGCTGTCGAGGTGATTCGCCCTTTCACCGGCGATCAGATATCTGTTTCCGATCTCTCGCGCATCGCGCGTGAGGCTTACGGCACCTTCCGGCATCCGGCCGTGACGCCGATTTCGCAGTTGCGGCCCAACCTGTTCCTGCTCGAGCTGTTCCACGGTCCGACGCTTGCCTTCAAGGATCTGGCGATGCAGTTCCTGGCGCGCCTGATGGATTACGCGCTGGAGCAACGCGGCGAGCGCGTCACCATCGTCGTTGCGACCTCAGGCGACACCGGCGGTGCGGCGGTCGAAGCCTTCCGGGGACGCAATCGGATTGATCTCATCGTTCTGTTTCCCGATGGCCGCGTGTCCGACGTGCAGCGCCGCATGATGACCTCGGCGGACGACGCCAACATCCACGCTGTCGCCATCGACGGCACCTTTGATGATTGCCAGGCGCTGGTGAAGGCGATGTTCAATCATCACGCCTTTGCCGATCGCGTCCGGCTCGCCGGCGTGAACTCGATCAATTGGTCACGCATCGTGGCCCAGGCCGTCTATTATTTCACGGCTGCGGTTGCGCTCGGCGCACCGCATCGCAAAGTCGCTTTCACAGTGCCGACCGGCAATTTCGGCGACATCTTCGCCGGTCACGTCGCCCGCCACATGGGGCTTCCGGTCGACCGTTTGATGATCGCCACCAACGTCAACGATATCCTGGTCCGCACCCTTGCGACCGGCGCTTACGAACCGCGCGACGTGGTTGCGACGTCCTCGCCATCGATGGACATCCAGGTGTCGTCGAATTTCGAGCGCCTGTTGTTCGAGGCCTATGGCCGCGATGCCAAGGCTGTCGCCGCACTCATGAACAATTTCGCGCAATCGAAGCGTTTCGAAGTGGCCAGCGGGCCGCTGTCACAGATTCGCGCCGGCTTTGCTGCAGGCCGTGCCGACGAGGACGAGGTTGCATCCACCATCCGGACGGCGCTGCGCGAGACCGGCGGGTTCATCGATCCGCATACCGCGATCGGCATTGCCGTCGCCGAGAAGGAGCCGCGCGATCCCTCGCTGCCGATGGTCGTCCTGTCCACCGCACATGCGGCGAAATTCCCGGATGCTGTTGAGGCCGCCTGCGGCGAACGCCCGCCGCTGCCAAACTGGCTGTCCGATCTCAACGAGCGGAAGGAGCACATCACGAAGCTGCCGTCCGATCAGATGCAGGTTGAAAAATTTGTGTTGGCGGCCTCCCGGGCCGCGCGTGAAGGAGCTGCCGCATGAGCGTTGAAGTGACCCGTCTGCCCTCCGGTCTTACCGTCGTCACCGACGCCATGCCGCATCTCGAAACGGCATCGCTTGGCGTATGGGTCGGGGCAGGCAGCCGCGACGAAATGGCCGATGAACACGGCATCGCGCATCTGCTCGAACACATGGCCTTCAAGGGTACGAAGCGCCGCAACGCGCGCCAGATCGCCGAAGAGATCGAAGCCGTCGGCGGCGATCTCAATGCCGCAACCAGTGTCGAAACAACGACCTATTATGCGCGCGTGCTGAAACCGGACGTGCCGCTTGCGCTCGACGTCTTGTCCGACATCCTCGCCAACCCGGCTTTCGATCCGGATGAACTGACGCGCGAACACAATGTCATCATGCAGGAGATCGGCGCTGCCGAAGACACACCCGATGACATCGTGTTCGATCATTTGCAGCGTGTTGCCTTTCCCGGCCAGCCGATCGGACGTCCGATCCTTGGCACCCGCGAAAGCGTGAAGTCGATCAACGCCAATCGCTTGCGCCAGTATCTCGCCCGCAATTATCGCGGCCCTGACATGGTCATCGCCGCGTCGGGCTCTGTGACGCACGAGCTGATTGTCGATGAAGCGGCGCGCTTGTTCGAAAGTTTCAACGGCGAGGCCGGTCCCGCGCCGGAAGCGGCACGCTTTGCCGGTGGTCAGCACATCGAGCGGCAGGATCTCGAGCAGGCGCATCTGGCGCTGGCGCTGGAAGGGTTGCCGCAACGCGATCCGTTGCTGTTCAGCCTGCAGGTGTTCTCGAACATCATGGGCGGCGGAATGTCATCGCGACTGTTCCAGGAAGTGCGGGAGATTCGCGGCCTTTGCTACACCATCTCCAGCTTTCACATGGCCTATTCCGACACCGGCTTTTTCGGCATCTATGCCGGCACCGACGACAACGATGCGCCCGAACTGATGCAGGTCGTGATCGACGAGCTTGATCGCGCGGTCTCGACAATCACGGAAGCGGAAGTGGCGCGCGCCAAGGCCCAGATGAAGGCCGGTCTGCTGATGGCACTCGAAAGCTCCAGCGCCCGCGCCGAACAGCTTGCGCGTCAGATGATGATCTATGGCCGGCCTCTGCCATTGTCGGAAATCATCGCCAAGATTGAAGCGGTGACGGTGGACAGCACGCAGGCCGCCGGACGTGCATTGCTGGCCCGGAGCCGACCGGCGGTTGCAGGCCTTGGACCGGGGCGCGGACTGGAAAGCGCAGCGCGGATCGTGGAGAATTTTGCACGCGCCGCAGCCTGATATTAGTCTTTGACGATTCAAGCCTGCACATGGCGCGCGGGCGGACAAGACAATGGCCTTCTTTCGTTCGATCCATGTGAGCGAACAGCTTCCCGTCGTGCAGGGCGACAACGTCTTCCTGCGCGCGCCGCAAATGGCCGATTTCGGCGAATGGGCCGCCTTGCGGGACAAGAGCCGCGATTTCCTCGTACCCTGGGAGCCGACCTGGCCGGAGGACGACCTCACCCGCCCCGCGTTCCGTCGGCGATTGCGGCGCTACAATGAGGACATGCGCGGCGACCTGACCTACCCTTTTCTGCTGTTCCGCAAATCCGATAACGCTCTGCTGGGCGGCCTGACGCTGACCAATATCCGCCGCGGGGTCGCTCAAGCCGGCAGCCTCGGTTACTGGACCGGAGCACCCTTCGCAGGCCAAGGCTACATGACACGCGGCGTCGCGGCCCTGATCCCCTTTGCCTACGATGCCCTTCGGTTGCACCGCATCGAAGCCGCTTGCATCCCCACCAATACCCCCTCCATCCGGCTGCTGGAACGGACCGGCTTCAAGCGGGAGGGCTATGCGCGTGAATATCTCTGCATCAATGGATTGTGGCAGGACCACCTGCTTTATGCCCGCCTGAAGGGCGATTAACCACACATTCGCCCGATGCCTTGGGGCGGCCATGGTTCACTTGCTATAGTCACGCCGCATTTGGGGTGCCGCCCGGGACGAGGCCGGGCCAACGAGAGCCAAGGCTTTGAGTATGCGTCGGGGACCAATCAACAATCATCATATCTCGCATCGTATCTTGCGCGTTGCGCCGTTCGCGGCAATCGCGCTGCTCGTCGCCGGGTGTTCTTCCTCCGGCATCGGCGGAAGCGATGCTTCGCTCAGCCAGGCGATGGCCAGCGCGACGCCCAATCCGGACACGACCGGCTCCACCGGCAATCTTGAACGCTGTCCCAATGTCGAATTGCGCCAGGGCGCCGGCACTTACGCGATCAACACCGCCTCGCGCGATCCATCGGCAACAGCGCTTCGCTACCAGGTTTCGATCGGCCAGACAGCGCGCGAATGCTCAAGTGTCGGCGGTAATCTGGTGATGCGTGTCGGCCTGCAGGGCCGTGTCGTCCTTGGCCCGGCAGGGGGGCCAGGCACACTGGATATTCCGATCCGCTACGCTGTCGTGGAAGAGGGCATGCAACCCAAAACCATCTTCACGAAGTTGGAGCGTATCCCGGTGACGGTCGTCGAAGGCCAGCCCCATGTCGCATTCACGCATATCGAGGAAAACATCTCGGTGCCGATGCCGCCAAACGCGGCCTTCGACAACTACGTCATCTATGTCGGCTTCGATCCGATGGGCGCATCGCAGGAGAAGAAGAAGCCCGCGCCCAAGCGCGCGCGTCAGAGCTGACGCAAGGATCACCTATCAAACGAAAAACGGTGGCTCAGAGTATGAGCCACCGTCTTTCATTTCCGGTCATGACGCAGAAGCCTAGTTCAGCTTCTTTTTGACATCTTCGATGCCGCGTGAAATCAGGTCCGCCGCGACCGAACCCTTGGCGGTATGCGCCAGCACCTTTTCGGCAGCACCGACCGCGACTTCAGCGGCAACGCTGCGCACTTCGGCCAGCGCCTGAGCTTCAGCCTGCGCGATCTTGGCTTCCGCCATTTGCGTGCGGCGGGTCACGAAATCCTCGAGCTTGGCATGCGCCTCGGCGGCGAGACGCTCGGCATCGGCCTTCGCGCTCTCGATGATGTCGGCCGCTTCCTTCTCGGCATTAGCCGTCTTCTGCTTGTATTCGGCCAGCAATGCCACGGCTTCGGCCTTCAGACGCGCCGCCTCTTCAAGCTCCGACTGGATGCGGGCACGACGCTTGTCGAGCGTATCGGCAATCGTCTTGTGCACCCCGACATACAGCAGGATGCCGAAGAAGATCACAAAGGCAATCGCGACCCAGAATTCTGCTTCGAACATGATCGCGTCTCCTCAGCCCTTCATCGACTGGTCGACGGCATTGTTGACCGAAGTCGCATCGGGCTTGCTACCGATCAGGCGCTCGACGATTGCCGCAGCAGTGTCGGTCGCAATACCGCGGACATTCGACATCGCCGCCGTCTTGGTCTGGGCGATGGTCTTTTCCGCGTCCTGCAGACGCTCGTGCAGCTTGCCTTCGAGCATCTTGCGGCGCTCGTCGGCCTCGGCCGTCAGCTTGTCGCGCGTCTGCCCGGCGATCGTCTGGGCATTGTTGCGGGCGTCGGCCAGCGTCTTTTCGTAATTCGCGAGGGCCGTGTCGGTCTCGTCCTTCAGCTTCTGGGCCGCCGCAAGATCGTCGGCGATCTTGTTGGCGCGTCCCTCCACGATGGCGCCGACG
>JAEXXW010000164.1 GCA_023405565.1 Pseudomonadota bacterium | reverse complement strand
CTTTCAGGAACAGGCGATGCAAATCGCCATCACCGCAGCGGAATTCACGCCGGATGAAGCCGATGGCCTGCGGCGGGCCATGGCCACCTTCCGCCATAACGGCAATGTCCATCTTTTTCGCGACAAGTTCATCAAGCGCATGACCGAGCGCGGCTACGACCCCACATTCGTGGAAAACTGTTTCGGCCAGATCGAAGGTTTCGGTGAATATGGCTTTCCCGAAAGCCACGCGGCCAGTTTCGCCCTCTTGGTTTACGCCTCGGCCTGGATCAAGTGCCATCACCCGGAAGTCTTCTGCGCGGCCATTCTCAACAGCCAGCCCATGGGCTTCTATCAGCCGGCACAGCTTATCCGCGATGCGCGCGAACATGGCGTCGAGGTGAAGCCGGTCGATGTCAATGAGAGCGATTGGGATTGCACGCTGGAGCGCTCCTCCGATGGCGGCGAGCGCCTCGCCGTGCGTCTCGGCTTCCGGCAGATTCAAGGGCTGAAGGAGGACGAATTGAATAAGCTCGTGAAGGAGCGCGGCAATGGCTTTGCCAGTGTCGAGCGCCTCGCGGCCGTCGCCGGTGTCTCGCGCTTCACCATCGAACGGCTTGCCGCCGCCGATGCCTTCCGCTCGCTCGGTCTCGATCGCCGGGCGGCGTTATGGGCGGCGCGACGGCTCGACACCATCGGCATCCGCAAACCGACGGAGCACAAGACCCGCAAGAAGGATACCATCTCCCCTCTCCCGCTTCTGGCACCGCACATGAGCGACGAGCTTTTCCCCGAGCCGCAGATCGAACTGCCCCTGATGCAACTCTCCGAACACGTGGCAGAGGATTATGTCGCCACCGGCCTTTCGCTGAAGGCGCACCCGGTCAGTTTCTTCCGCGACCGGCTCCACCGCATCGGTGCCATCACCACTGCGGACCATCGCAGTGAACACCTGCCGCAAAACAAACGCATCACCGTCGCCGGCCTTGTCCTGATCCGGCAGATGCCAGGTACCGCCAAGGGCGTCGTATTCCTGACAATCGAGGACGAGACCGGCATCGCCAACATCATTGTCTGGCGCAAGGCGTTCGAAAAGCACCGTCGCATCGTCATGAATTCGAAATTCCTGGCCGTCACGGGCCGCCTGCAACGCTCGGGACTCGTCATCCATGTTGTGGCCGAAGGCTTCCGCGATCTCAGCAGTCACTTGGGAGAACTCAAGGACGCCGAGCCTCCTCTCATCGGCGCAGCGCCGGCAAACCCGCCTCCGTCCGATCTCTCGCTGCTCAGGAGCCGGGATTTTCATTGAGAGGCCGTCATGCAGCTGACGTTCCCATTCGAATGCGAGCCTATCCTGCTGAAAACCTCGCCCGATCGGCCCAGATCATCAAGCGCCGACGCGGTGCCGTTGAACTTGATTTCCTTGCCGGCTGGCCGACGCAGGCAGCATTCGACTGGCTCAACACCCTGCCCGGCACCGGCCCCAAGGTCGCCTGCGTCACACTCAATTTCAGCACGCTGCGCAGGCCTGTCTTTGCGATCGACACTCATGTGCTGCGGGTTCTGTGGCGGCTGGGACTCATGCCGAACGGATACAATTTCAAACGCGGCTATATTTCCCTGTCACAGGTCATCCCCAATCACTGGGATGCAGACGATCTCTATGAATTGCACTGGCTGATGAAGTCTCTCGGTCAAAGAATATGCATGCACAGGCGGATTCTGTGCGACCGCTGCCCTCTGGCATCTCTCTGCCCGACTGCAGCCGGTCTGCAAAAGTGAGAACGACATCAATCCAGCATTGCCGCGCAGGCGGGCGTCATCCGTTCCTGCAGGCCAGCCACATCTCGTGTGATAAATCGCGCGGCGATGTTCCGCGCAGCTGCAAAATCATATCCCTCGCCCGGTCCCAGCACAGTCAGCGCCGTCGCCAACGCGTCGGCCTTCATACAGGAGCGATCGAACACATTAACCGATGTCACTATGTCGGAGACCGGCCAGCCGGTCCGTGGATCGAGCGTGTGCGACAATCGTCGATCACCATCCCGGATATGACGGCGCACGTCACCGGAGGTCGCCACCGACAAGCCGTGTAACGCGACCACCATGTCATCGGCCTCGCCATTGCCGCCTTCCAGCGCCACCCACCAGGGTGAACCATCGGGCTTCACGCCGCTGCCGCGTAGTTCCCCGCCGATCTCGACGAGATAATCGGCGATGCCACGTTTCAACAACGCCTCGGACACAAGATCGACGGCAAAACCCTTGGCGATCGATGACAGATCAAGCCGCAAGCCACCCGGCTGCAATACGGCCTGTCGTTCGTGATCGAGGCGCAGCGTGCGCCACCCGCAATGTCGCCGCGCGTGCTCGATAGCGGCCGCGTCCGGAACATCGTCGCGTCGTCCCCCAGCGCCAAAGCCCCATAGCTCGGACAGCGTGCCGATGGTCGGATCATAAGCCCCGTCGCTCTCGCGCGAGAGGTCGAGCGCGTATGACAGCACCAAAAAGAACTCATCCGGCAGCGAATGCCACGTGCCGGCGCCAGCACGATTGAAGCGGCTGATATCGGAATCCGGCTCCCATTGGCTCATCTGCGCAATGACGAGAGTGGTCACGTGCTCGACGATGGACAGGATGTCAGGTTCAACCATCGCCGTCGCGACCTTGAGCGACCACGATGTCCCCATCGTTTCGCCGTCGAGCGAAACGATTTGCGCCGCTCGCGGAACGAGCGGCGCAATATTGGGCACATGCAGCGGAACGAGAACGCGCCGCATCAGGGATCAGCCAGACACGTCGTTATGGCAGCACTTCCAGCGTCGCCGTGTAGCCGGCGCGACGCTGCTTCACCTCTTTGGCCGGCGCATTCTCGTCGCGCACATTCGCTTCCATCCAGTACATGCCCGGCTCCGGCCATTTGACCGTGAACTTGCCATCGGCATCTGTCGTCAGCGTCATCTCCCCCAGCTTGTCACGATAGCGATTGCCGCCAGGAATGACGGTGACCTTGAGATTGGCGGCCGGCTTGCCGTCAAGCATCATCTGGAAGGTCGCATCGGAGCCGACATTCAGATCATTCGGATGCGTCACGGGCGCGAGTTCAAGACCCGAGCCGGTGATCTTCAGCGTCTCCTTGGTCGGCTTGCCGGCCGTCACAAAGACTTCCATCCGGCTCTGCGTGAAAGACGCCTGCAGACCTTCCGCATTCTGCGGCACGTCCCTGACGAATTCCTCAGCGCTGCCACGCCAGCGCTTGGTCTGACCGCCCTCCTTGTAGCTCGCAAAGACACCGTCATTGGTCACAGCCAGCTTGTAGGTGCCCTTCTGCTTCAGCGGCACGTCGAAAGTCGAACGATAGCGGCCGATGCTGCCGTTCTGCGCCTGCACGGCCGAACCGTCCGGCGCCATGATCGACAATTGTCCGGGGCGACCACCGCGCACACCGGTCGTTTCCGGCGGCGAGCCGATATTGGCGATGCGCAGCGGGAAATGCTCGAAATAGAACAGATCATTCGACACCGCGG
>JAEXXW010000163.1 GCA_023405565.1 Pseudomonadota bacterium | reverse complement strand
CCCCACAGCATGCCTGCAACCAGAGCCACGACCCCCGCCGTCGCCCAGACCAGCATCCAGATGTGCTTGAGTGGAATCCCGATGGACATCGCTGCCGTATGATCGTCCGCTACCGCGCGCAATCCGCGGCCGACCTTTGTCCGGGAGAATAGAAGGGCAAGCACGATCACCATGATGCCCGCGATCAGACCGATGGCGATGTCAAGCTGGCTGATCAGCAGCCCCCACTTGTCCGCCAGGAAGTTGATCGGCTCATCCTTGATCCCGAGATCGAGGCGGCGCACGTCCACACCCCACACGAGTTGCGCCATTCCCTCGATCACAAAGGCAAGGCCGATCGTCGCCATCAGCAACGTGTCTTCATTCTGGCTGACCAGCGGACGTAGAACGAAGCGTTCGGTTGCCATACCGACCACGACCATGACACCAATCGCAACCGGAAGCGCGGCCCAGAACGGCAGCCCAAGCTCCATGAAGCCGACAAAGGTGAGGACCGCGAAGAACACCATCGCGCCCTGTGCGAAGTTGAACACGGACGAGGCCTTGTAGATCAGCACAAACCCCAGCGCGACCAGCGCATACATCGTGCCGGAGAGCAGCCCGCCGATCAGCACCTCGAGAAAGAAACTGAAACCGCCCATCGCTTGTCCTCAATGCGCCACGCCGAGATAGGCGTCGATCACGTCCTGGTTGGCCCGCACCTCTGCCGGCGTTCCGTCACCGATTTTCTTGCCGTAATCGAGCACGACGACGCGATCGGAGATGTCCATCACGACCCCCATGTCGTGCTCGATCAGAACCACGGTCGTGCCGTAGTGATCGTTGACGTCGAGAATGAAGCGGCACATGTCCTGCTTCTCTTCGATATTCATGCCGGCCATTGGCTCGTCGAGCAGCAGCATCTTCGGTTGCGCAGCAAGCGCGCGTCCGAGTTCGACGCGTTTCTGCAGGCCGTATGGAAGCCGTGAGACCGGCGTCTTGCGGATGTGCTCGATCTCGAGGAACTCGATGATCTCTTCTGCGACTTCACGATTGGAGCTTTCCTCGCGACGGGCCCGCGGGGTCTGCAGCGCGACTTCCAGGAAATTGGCGCGCATGTGCAGGTTGCGGCCTGCCATTATGTTGTCGAGCACGGACATGCCCTTGAACAGCGCGATGTTCTGGAACGTCCGTGCGATGCCGAGCTTGGCGGCGCGCGTCGGCGTGATGCCTTCGAGATGCTCGCCCTTGAAGACGACACTGCCCTCCTGGGGCACATAGACGCCGTTAATGACATTCAGCATCGAACTCTTGCCGGCACCGTTCGGGCCGATGATCGCGCGCACTTCGTGTTCGAGCACGTTGAAGCTGATGTCGGTCAGCGCCTTCACGCCGCCGAAACGGAGCGATATCGATTGAAGTTCGAGGATCGGCCCGCCGATCGGAAAGGCGCGCTGCACGGGTTCAAGCGAGTTGACAGCGATATTCATGCGGCCCTCCTGGCCTGCTTGCGGGCCGGGGCCTTAATGTCGCGGATTTTCAGATGAACGGCGTCACCCTCGCCTCCGCCTTCGATCTTCACGTCCGACTGCCCCGCATACATCGCGTCGATCAGTGCGCGGAATCTTTCGGCCGCTATGCTGCGGCGAAGCTTGCCGGTGCGGGTCAAAAGACCGTCATCGGCGTTCAGCTCGCTCTGAAGGATTACGAAACGCTGGATCTGCGAGGACGCAAGTTCAGGGTCCTTCTCGAACTCGCCATTCAGCTTTCCGATGGAGGCGGCGACGAGGTCGTAGACCTCGTCGCGTGATGCGAGATCGGCATGGCCGGTATAGGAGACAAGGCGCTTGTCCGCCCACCGGCCGACTACTGCACCGTCAATATCGATCAGCGCGCAAACCTTATCGCGACTATTGCCGAAAACGACCGCATCCCTGACGTAGGGAATGAACTTCAATTTGTTCTCGATCCTCTTGGGAGAAAATACCGAACCATCGCTCAGCGCGCCGATATTCCCGACGCGATCGATGATCCGAAGCTGTCCGTCTTCCCCTATGTAGCCAGCGTCTCCGGTGTGCAGCCATCCATCATGGCTCAAGGCGTCGGACGTGGCTTGCGGGTCTCCCAGATACTCCTTGAACAGGCCGGGCGAACGAACCAGAACCTCACGATTGGGCGTGACTTTCAGCTCGACCCCATCGGCAACCTGCCCGACAGAGTCGGTCTGCATCGCCCGGCCGCGTTCGGTTGCCACAAAGAACCCGGTTTCAGTTGAGCCATAGAGCTGCTTCAGATTGATGCCGAGCGCGCGGAAAAAGAGAACAAGATCCGGCGCAACCACGTCGCCCGCCGCGAAAGCGACCCGCACGCGGCTCAGACCAATGATGTCGCGGAGCGGACCCCGGATGAGAAAATCGCCCGCGGCCGAGGTCAAGCCGCCGCGCGTCGATACACGCTTGCGTCTGGCCAGACGGCGACCCGCCGCAATACAGCGCCGATACAGTGCCTGATTGATGCGCCCCGAATCCTCCATCCGGATGGAAATCTGGGTGAGCAGCGCCTCCAGTACGCGCGGTGTCGCGACGAAGCATGTGGGCGCGACCTCCCGCATATCCGCAAGCAGAGTGTCCGACGATTCCGGGCAGCAAACGCTGTGGCCGACAACCATCGGCACCGCATAGCTGAACAGGCTTTGGCCGAGCCAGGCCGGCGGCAGATAGGCAATGGCCACGTCTCGGTCGGTCAGTCCTTCGAGCGTAGCCAGCGAGCGGGCGCGATCGATCAAGGCCCGGTGCGTGAGAACGACACCCTTCGCTGCCCCCATCGTCCCTGCAGTAAAGAATACGAAGGCCATATCCTCCTCCGTGCCGCGCGTGGCCTCTTCCTCGAACAAGCTTCGATTGGATTCCGCGAGCTTGGTGCCCTGCTGAAGCAGATCGGCATAGCTCTCTAGTTGCGGCTGCCGGTAGTGGCGCATACCGCGGTCTTTGTCGAAAATGATGCAACGCAAAGTCGGACACCACGGCAGTATCTCGATCAGCTTGTCGACCTGCTCCTGATTTTCCGCGAACACGTGCGTGATTTCGGCCTTCTGGATCGGATCTATCAGCTCCTCGGCGGTCGCATCCTGATAGAGTGGGACTGGCACGGCGCCGAGCCATTGTGCTGCAGCTATCGCAGTGTAAAGACGCGGCCGATTGTCCCCCAGGATGCCCACGCGGGCACCTCGCGTCAGACCGCGTTTCGTAAGCGCCGCAGCGATAGCGCGTACCTCGTCGGCGAACTCGCGCCAGGTCATCGTGCGCCAGATGCCGCGTCTCTTTTCCCTGATCGCCGGCTGATCGCCGCGCTGGATTGCATGCTGACGCAACAACTTTGGAAACGTATCGGCTTGACCTGTCGTCATCACATTCGTGTCTCCGACGCTTGCGCGCTCCCCTTGATCCGCCGGAACGCGCACGTGCGCGACCACGACAAACCGCCAACCCTAATCGGGATGTCACGAAGACGCGGCACCGATCCGTGCGCGTTCGAGACGAGCGATGGCGCAAGGCATATGGCAATCGCCATTACCCGCACGATCTCGGTCACACTCCGCAAGCCGGATCGTTTCTTGAATGCCGATCCGTTTCGTTGCGGAGCAACCCTCCCTTTCAGTCATTGGGATAGTCAGCAACGTTTGTGCCAATCGCCCGATTGAGAAAACTCAATGGGTTGTTGCGCTGCAAGCGTGTCAAAGTGGACAATTTGGGTGGCGCTGCAGGACAAGATGTCGACCGCATAGCACCAGAACACGCACTCACACCGCGAATTCGCTCGCGATATCCGCGATGCGGTCCGAAACGAACAGGCTGGAATTATTCAAAGTCAGGAGACGTCCGTCGTAACGTCGCCCCGATTGAATTTGGCTATCGGCGCCGTCGGCATTCGCATTAGATCGTTTTCAATTTCGACGAATGCGATACAGTACTCACGGCCGCAACGCGCGCATCAGACGCAGGAGCAACGGCCGGGAGGATCGCGTGCGGGGGGAAGCGGCGCGCAATTTGAGCAATACGTCCAGTGATCCAGAATTCGGACCGTGGCTGGCGCAGGCGTCGATCTTGGTAATCGACGACGAGCCGGGTATGCGCAATTTCCTGCTTCGGACGCTTGGCCCACGCTGCAAGCGTATCGAGGAAGCGTCGAATACTGAAGAAGCGTCCGTGAAAATGGACGCAAGCTATTTTGACGTCGTCATCCTCGACAACGTGATGCCCGGCCAGAGCGGCGTCGACTGGCTCGCCGAACAGCGCTCGGTTGGTTTCTTTGCGGATGCCATCCTGATGACGGCCTATGCCGACCTTGAGACCGCGATTCGCGCGCTGCAGGCCGGAGCAGTCGATTTTGTGCTCAAACCCTTCCGCTCCAATCAGATCCTCAACGCCGTCGCTCGATGCCTGCATCGCACCCGGCTCCAGCGGGAAAACTACGTGCTCCGGTACGAACTTCGTGCGACATCGGACCATATTCTGCTAAGGGACAGACTGGTCGGTGAATCAGCCGCCATCCAGAAAGTGCGCGAGGCCTTGGCCCGCGTCGCACCGCTACCGACCACCGTTCTGCTCACCGGCCAGTCGGGCACTGGAAAGGAGGTCGCCGCACGAACGCTGCACTCTCTTTCCGATCGTTCGGATAAGCCGTTCGTCCCCGTGAACTGCGCTGCGATCCCACCGGAGATCATGGAGTCGGAATTCTTCGGTCACCTAGAAGGCGCGTTCACTGGCGCAAAGGGCCGCCGCGAAGGACTGTTTACGCACGCGCAGGATGGCACGCTGTTTCTGGACGAGATCGGTGAATTGCCGATCTCGATGCAAAGCAAGCTTCTGCGTGTCCTTGAAGATCGCCGCGTAAGGCCCGTCGGCTCCGAGCGTGAGGTTCCAGTCGATCTGCGCTTCGTCTTTGCCACCAATGCAGAACTGGAAAAAGAGGTCGAACGCGGACGTTTCCGGGCCGACCTCTATTTCCGCATCAACGTGATGCAAATCCACCTGCCGCCACTCAAGGATCGCGAGGACGACGTCCAGGACCTCGCCGGCCTCTTCATGAAAAAGTTGTCTCAGCAACTCGGCATGCCGCAAGTCACGATCGACGATCATGTGCGTGCGGCGCTGGCGCGTTATGACTGGCCGGGAAACGTGCGTGAGTTGCGTAACCTGATCGAACGGACCTTGATCCTCGGTTCATTCCCCGACGATCTCGGCGGACAACCAATCAACACTGCGGCCAGTTCGCCGGACAGCCTGGCCGAGCTTGAGCGCCGGCACATCCTGGCCGTCTTGAAAGAGACGGGCGGCAACAGAGACGAAGCCGCTCGCCGGCTTGGCATTTCGCGCAAGACCATCGACCGCAAATATGCCCTCTGGAATGGCTAGTCTGACCAGAGGCTCGGTGTTCGGCGGGCGTTCTGTCCGTTTCCGCCTCTTGGCAATCTCGCTGCTCCCGATGCTGGTTATTCTTCCGCTCCTTCTCGGCGTCACCATCTATCGTTGGAATGAGCGCCTCAACGGGATGCTGATTTCGAAGGTCAATGGCGACCTGACGATTGCGCATCAGTATCTTGCCCGAATACTGGAATACACCGGCGAGCATATAAAATCCCTCGGGCAGTCTGCCCAGCTTCAGGACGTTCTCCGCAAGAATGACAGGCCGGGCCTGAACAAGCTGCTTGAAGAGAACCGAGACACGTTGCATCTCGATTTTCTGTACATCGTGGGCCGCGACGGACGAATACTAGCCTCCGCACCGTCGATCCCGAAAGATCGAATCAAGACCAACTGGCGCGTGATCGAAACTGCGCGCGCAGGAACACCAACGACTGCAATCGACATTTTCCAGAATGCAGATCTCAACGACGTCTCTTCGGACCTCGCGGCGCGGGCCCGGCTTGAACTCGTCGAAACGCCGAACGCTATTCCGACCGATCGCACCGCCGAATCACGGGGCATGGTCGTTCATTCAGCAACAGGCATCGCCTTGGCTAGCGTACCGGGAATGGTACTAGTC
>JAEXXW010000009.1 GCA_023405565.1 Pseudomonadota bacterium | reverse complement strand
TGTAAAAAACGGTCCACAACCCATGATCTTCGCAAATACCATAACCTTGAAACAGAACCCGGTCGCCCAAACCAAATACGTCGGGGTCAATATTCGCCTTCGCGATCTCAGCCAAAAATTCCTGCTTCGTCATGGCATTCCTTTGTTGATCGCTGCGCTCCGCCATCCTCGATGCGAGCCACATCAATCTGAAGAACACCGAGCGACGCGGAGGCGCGGCGCCGTCACAAGCACCGCAGCCGCCGTTCACGTCAGACGTGGACGACCTTGTTGCGCAGGACGCCGATCTTCTCGATCTCGCTCTCGATCACGTCACCCGGCTCACAATAGCGTGTCGCCGGCACAAGGCCCGGCGCCGGCTTCCACTTGCCGCCCAGTTCCTTGTCCGTCGACCAGGCCGTACCCGCCGGTGTGCCGGTGATGATGACCATGCCCGGCTTCAGGGTGAAGTTGATCGAGAAGAAATGCACGAGATCGGCGCAGCTCCAGATCATCAATTCCGTATTCGATGACTGGCGCAATTCGCCGTTGATCCGTGTCTTGAGATTGAGCTTTTGCGGATCGCCCAGTTCATCGGCCGTCGTGATGCATGGGCCGAGCGGCGCGCTGGTCTCGAAGGCCTTGCTGCGTCCGAGCTCGTACCAGACGAAATCGCCGCTCCGCCGAACCTGACGATCGCGCGCGGTGACGTCGTTGACGATCGTGTAGCCGAACACATGGTCCAGCGCGCGCTCGACCGGGATGTGACGTCCCGGCTTGCCGATCACCACTGCCAGCTCGGTTTCGCAATCGATCTTCTTGCTGAGCGTCGGATCGTAGACGATGTCGTCTTCCGGACCGATCACGCAATCGCTGGTCTTGATGAAGAATTCCGGCTCCTTGCCGCTGATCCCGGTATTGAGCTTTTCCGCGTTGTGATCGTGATAGTTGCTGCCGCTGCACAGGATCGTGCTGGGCATGATCGGCGCGGCCAGCCGCACATCGGCAAGGCGCAGCGACGCTTTCGTGTCGGCCTTGGCAACGACCTGCCGCAGAGCGGCCATGGCATCGTCTCCGCCCCGGATCAGGCTGATCGTGTCAGCGAACCAGCCATTGGGGTCCTCTCCCGCCACACGGCGTGGATCGATAACGGCGTCGTCCTTGATGACGCCGAGGCGTGTCGCACCATCGGCATGGTAATTTACAATTCGCATGTCGCTCGCTTCTCTCGATCAGATCTTGCCGAGGAGATGCACGACCTCGTTGGTCGTCACAACCTCTTTGTCGTGGAACGCCTTCAGTTCGTCGCCTTGCAACATGCTCAGATCAAGCCCGGCTTTGGCGGCATTCTTCCTGAAGTCCTCATCGGCGAAGATCGTGCGCAACGAGGCCTTCAGCTTCTCCTGCACGGCTTTCGGCGTTGCCGCCGGTGCATAGAGCGCCGACCACAAGAGATATTCGGCATCGATGCCCTGCTCCTTGAAACTCTTCAGATCGGGATAGCGCGGCAAAGGATCGCCACCGCTCCGTGCGATCGCACGCAGCTGACCGCTCTGGACGAACTCCGATGCGACGCTGGGCGCGGCCAGCGTGAAATCGACGTCCTTGGACAACAGGGCCGTCACGGCCGGACCACCGCCGCGATAAGGCACGTGCAGGAAATTGACATTGGCGGCCCGCTCGACGAGCGCAACTGCGAAATGGATCGAACCGCGCGTGCCGGACGAGGCGAACGAGACGGCATTGGGCTTGCGCTTTGCCTCCTCGACGACATCGGCCATCGACTTGAACGGTGAATCGGGGCGCACCAGAACCACAAACGGATCGGCCGTCAGGCGGGCGAGCGGCACGAGGTCGGACAATTCATAAGACGGCTTCTGACCGGCGATCCGGTCCATTTCGGGGAGCGCCAGCACCGGCGACAGGGCCAGCAGCAAGGTCTGTCCGTCCGGCGTACTGCGCGACACACCGGACGCGCCCATTGCACCGCCCCCACCAGGCCGGTTCTCGATCAAGACGGGTTTGCCAAGCACCTTCTGCATGGGAGCTGAAATTGTCCGCCCGACGAGGTCGGCGACACCGCCAGGTGCAAGGGGGACAACAACAGTGACGGGGCCGGAGGGATAGTCGTCAGCGACTGCGGACCCCATCAGCACCATCATCGACAAAGCCGCGCAGACAAGCTTCCGCATCCTGGTAACCTCCCATTGCGGCTATCGTTTTCACTGCCGGCCGCGTTGATGGTTAGGTAGAGAAATCAGCATATATGCGCAATCGATTTCGGACTGGCGGCCCTTTTGACATCCCGCGGCTGAGCGCCGCCGGCCGTGCAACCGGCCCTGCGCCTGGGTCCGAAGCTACAGCACATTTCCGTTGAATGCCGGGCAGAAGGCAGTCAATTTACCGCCCATTCGGCCGTAATGGCTGTCGTCAAATCTGTGCATCGCTTTTTTGATTGCCGTTTCTTTTTTTTGGGGTTTCGAAATGCATGTCGCCGACTTTCTCGGCTATGTCACGCATCTCCGCTTTGCGGAAATTCTGGGCTATATCGCCGCCTTCCTTGTGTTCTTGACCTTCTCGATGAAGACGATGATCCCGCTGCGCATCGTCGGCATCGCCAGCAATGTCTTCTTCATTGCCTATGGTTATCTGAATCCCGCTTATCCGCTTCTGGTCCTTCACCTTGCCTTGCTGCCGCTGAACATCTTCCGGCTGAACCAGATGCTGTCGCTGGTGCGCGAAGTCGAGAAAGCGACGCAAGGCGATCTCGACATGAACTGGATCAAGCCTTTCACCTCGACCACGACAATGAACCCGGGCGAAGTGATTTTCCGAAAGGGCGACGAAGCGAAGGAAATCATCTTTGTCATGTCGGGCAGCCTGCATATCCCCGAACTCGGTATTGCCATTTCGCCCGGCGAAGTGGTCGGCGAACTCGGCATGCTGTCGCCGGACAAGGCCCGCACGCAATCGGCGGTCTGCGTCGATGGCGGACAATTGCTTGTCATCACCTATGATCAGGTGCGCCAGCTCTTCTTCCAGAATCCGAAATTCGGATATTTCTTCATGCAGCTCAGCACCAGGCGTCTGTTCGAGAACATGAAGCGGATGCAGGCGGAAATCGAATCGCTGCGCAACGCGGCGTTGCAGGACTCCTATCGGCCGACGGCCCCATAAGCTGCAAGCTGTTGATATCGGCCGGATTCCGGCCGATATTCATATCATTGTCACATATCTGTTGTCTAAGCGTCATGAGCTGCTTGCAGCTTGTCGCATTTCCCCAATTATACCTTTTCGGACATTGTCATCCATGACCCTGATCGAAGGGATCGGCTATTTCAACGCCGCTCTTGGCGTCGCCATGCTTGCGATGCAAACCATGATCCCGCTGCGCATCACCGGCATCGCCCACAACGTCGTCTCGATCTTCTTTGGATACTCGTATGGCGTTTATCCAATGCTGGTGCAGCACGCGATCCTGCTGCCGATCAACTCGTTGCGCCTCTACGAGATGATCAACCTGATCCGCAAGATCAAGGTCGCGAACAAGGACGATTCATCGCTCGACTGGATCAAGCCCTTCACCAACAAGCAGGAGCACAAGGCCGGCGACATCCTGTTTCGCAAGGACGACAAAGCCGACAGCATGTATTTCGTCGTGTCAGGCAAACTACGTTTGCGCGAGATCGACATGGTGCTGGAGAGCGGTGCCGTTGTTGGCGAACTCGGCTTCCTCGCGCCTGACAAGCGTCGCACGCAGACAGTCGAATGCGTCGAGGACACGGTGCTGCTGACAATCGGCTATGACCGGCTCGAGCAGCTTTATTTCCAGAATCCGAAATTCGGCATGTACTTCCTGCGCCTCACCACCGCGCGGCTGTTCGACAACATCCGCCGCATGGAAGACGGCATCGCCCAGCGTGATCGGCAGATCGCGACCCTGATGGGCCGTCTGGCGGCCGTAGAGCGCGCGACCTGAAGTTCAGCCAAGATTTCCGATCCACTCGCGGAACAATTCCGGATTTCCTTCCGCACTCATCGCCGGCGCCAGCTCCCGCAAGGCCATGTCTCCGCCACGTGCCGCACGCGGCGAATAGCCGAAGCGCTGGCGGAAGCTGCGGCTGAAATGGGCTTGGCTCACGAAGCCGAACTCGGCGGCGATCTCTGCATTCCAGCGGTCCTCACCCGCATCCTCAAGCAGCACATGGATCGCCTCAAGCCGCCGCGCGCGGATATAATCGGCGACACCCGCCAGCGGTGTGAAAGCGCGGTAGAGCGCCGACCGCGAGACACCGATCTTGCGGCAGAGAGTGGCCACTGACAGGTCACGGCTGGACAGGTTCTGATCGATATATCGGCTGGCGCGGTGGGCGATTTCGATGTCGTGCCGGGAGAGCCCCTGCTCGCGCGGCCGCGAGGCCATGGTAAAACATCCACGCAACAATCCGAGAGTGGCCTGAACCAGCTCCGGCGCCTCCCCCTCATCCATCGTCGGCAACTTTCGTCGCAGCAACGTCATATGATCGGCGAGAACGCGACCGGCGGCGCCGTCGAGGACGAGCCCGTGCAGATCGAGGCCGGCTGGCGCAGCATTTGCAATCGCATCGCGCTCGACATCGAAGCTGATCGTGTCAGTCGCAGAGGCGATGCCGTCGAAGGGCCGCGTCAGATCGAGCACGAGCACCTGTCCCGGCCCAGCCGATATCCATTCTCCGCCCATGTCGCCGCTCCAGGCACCGCGACAGAGCAGCAACAAGGCGAACGAATTGCGACCGTCGGCCTTCACCTTTGCAGCGGAGCGAGTGAAGCGAACTGGCCCCATCCGGGTGGACGCCGCCACCAGACTGCCAAGCAGCCAAGCGTCCGCCTGAGCCGCGAAGGTTTCCAGCGCAGCGTCGTCGGGAAGCGACACGTCATAATGCGTGAGAATCGCACGGTAGCGGTCAAGCCGTTCGGCAGCAGGCATGTCTACCGTGTCGAAGCGCAGGTGTGGGACTTTCGCCATACAGTTCCGTTTCCTGCAGAATATTCCTGCATTTTGGGACGATCAGACAAGTTTCCACGCCGCCGGACCGCAGTCGCCGAGCGCCGTTCCTTTTATGATGCGCGCGGGCCGTGTGCTTTCGCGGCCTGCAGGATTGGAATGACGCAAGGTGAAGCGATGGACAAGCGGAGCGATACAGTTGCGGTGATGCCGGCCGTGAGCCGGATCGCCCGGCGTTCAGAACCGCGCGCCGCTGTTGCTGGCAAAGTGGCATTTGCCTTCGTCGCCGTCACACTGGCTGCAATCATGGCGGACAATGCACCCGCACAGGCGCAATTCGTCTGCGTCAATGCCAGCAACAGCGTCGACGGCGGCGGCGCAAGCGCGTCCGGCGGCATGGCTTGCGGCACCAACGCTATCGCGAGCGGCAATTCCAGTTTGGCCTATGGCCCCTCAAGCCTGGCGTCCGGCAATTATAGTTATGCTTCAGGCATCTTGAGCAGTGCCCTCACCAATTACGCCACCGCAACGGGTTATGATTCGACTGCCAGCGCACAATATACCACCGCCAACGGCGCACTGAGCACCGCCAGCGGCTACGGCGGCGCCGCCTATGGCGCCTTAAGCAACGCGAGCGGGGACTTCGCTACCGCCCTTGGCTTCGACAGCAATGCGAGTGGCTTGATGGCTGTCGCCGTGGGTA
>JAEXXW010000681.1 GCA_023405565.1 Pseudomonadota bacterium | reverse complement strand
ATGTCACGGTGATCGGCCTGATCGGCGCGATCATCCCGGCGAGCTATCTTGTCATGGCGCGCCCTTCTTCGCCCCCGGCACCGGGCCATCGGGAGCCCGCAGCACAGAGTGTGAGCGCCGGCCGCATCATCATTCCCGATCACGGCGGCTGCCGCGAACTCGGCTTCGACAATTACAGCGGACAATCGGTCGAAAGAGGCAACGTCCCCTGCAACATCACCGCGTCGAAGCATCAGGGACTAACGGAACGGCTCGAATCCATCCGCCGCGCCTTTGTGCCGCAATAAGCGCGTGTCGCATCATTCCACGGGAGCCGGCCTTGCGACTCCGGCAACGAAAATGGTCCGGCGCAAACACCGGGCCATTTGTCGCCTGCATCCTCTGCCGGATTACCAGCGGCGCCACCGCGGACCGTAATAGCCATAATAGCGATACGGCCGGTAATAGGGCCGATAACCGCCGTAATAGCCATAAGGCCGATAATAATAATTCGGGCGCCACACGCAATTGCCGTAAGGGCCGCACACCCAGCGCACCTTCTGCACGCCGGTGTCGACCTTCGCAGCATTGGTATCGGAGCCAAGCTGGCCGACCGGCATCGCCGACGCCGCGCCTGTCAAAGCGAGGAAGCCGGCGACCGCAGCACAAACAAGGGAATGTTTGAACATAACCATAAACGCATCTCCCTGACGTTCGAAGTAGCGCAAATTGTTGCGATGAATTTCCACCGGATTGCGGCAAAACCGACGATTTAAAGCGCTGACAGAATTATTTATCGCGCCATCGGATAAACAGTCATTCATTTGCTACGTCGCGAGATGTCTGGCGATAGCGATCCAGGCCGGCGCCGCAGCCGCGAAAAGAATGGCGGTGACGATCAACGTCGACGATGAAAGCCCGATATAGGTCTGGTAGCGACCGGCCAGCACAATCCCCGTGAATGCAGGAGGAAGCGCCGACAGAAGAACCAATTCCTCGAGCTTGGATCCGGTTATTCCCATCCATAACGCCAGCGCCAGCATCGTTGCCGGCATCAGGACCAGTTTGACAATTGTATTCCAGACAATCTCGGCGTTGAGATGGAATTTATGAGCGGACAGAACCAGTCCCGCCGCGAATACGGCAACGCCGGATGTGGCGTGGCCGATGAGTGCGAGCGGCGCATCGAAGAAGTTCGGAAAGTGCAATCCTGATACAACGATGAGCACGGCAATCAACGGCGCCAGAACGACCGGCTGTTTCAGCGCGCTGACGAGCGCAGCAGCCGGCTTCGTCCCCGCGGGCGCCACAAAGAACACACCCAGCGGCACCTGCAGCACATTCACCACCAGCGCGACAATCGCCACACTGAGCGCGGCCTGCGCGCCGAATAGCGGAGACAGCACCGCGATGCCGAGGAAGCCGACGATCGGCGCACCGGCACTGAGACCCGCAATGCCGGCCTCCCGGCGATCATGCCGGAACACAAACATCGCAACAAGAAATGCGATCCAGACTTTTTGCAGGTTCATTGAATGGCCAGGGCAATTCGCTTACCGATCGCTGCAAAGCACAAACAAGCGGATTAAGTTGATGTTGACCTTCTGTGTCATATTCGTGCGTGCAGAAAAGCCGTAATATCCGCGACCGATGCGATCCGGATCAACACGTGCCACCCTCTGACACACGGCTTTAGAATCGACCCGAAAGGAATGCCGGTGCAATTCATCAACGATTACATGAAAGCCATTGACCTCATCGCACTGGTCGCGGTGCTGGGCATCGCCGGCGTTGCCGTCAGCCGTTCGGGCTTCATCCCGCTGCTTGTTGCCGCAATTGTCATCGCAATCTGGGGCGCGAACCGAATATTCGGTGTTTTCTGAGCAGATTGCTCGTATCTTGAGGCAAGTGTTTTAGTCTTTTTCCAGCAACGCTACGGCAGACAGCTTACTATCAGGGACCACCATGGTGTTACGATCCGCAATTGCACTCGCCGCTCTTGTCCTCATAACCGCACAGACCCCGCTGGCTGCAAAGCCCCTGGTCTGCCCGAACAACGCCGCCGCCGCGAAGGCCATTCCGGCCGACGATCTCGCGTCGCTGACGGCCGATGCCTTCGACCGCTCCGCAAAGATCAATCGTGTGGTCACGATCCTGCGCGATCGCGGCATGAATAGCGCGAGCATCGTCGACAACCTGATCTCCGCCTATTGCCCGGTCGTTGCGGCCAATGCCGTCCTGAACGACCAGCAGAAGACAACGGCCGTGCGCAGCTTCGCCGCACAGGTCGCGCGTGCGGTCTACACGTCAGACAGTGCGGAGGAGATCATCCTCGACGTCGCCCTGCCGGCCGACATCGCCAATGCGGTCAACAGCAAGGCGCAGGCGGCGCGCATGTCACCGCAAGAATGGGCCGCCAGAGCAATTGCCAACGAGATCAAGGCTGCGCGTTAGGTCATTATTCCATATCCATCGCGTCGATGACGTTGCCAGCGGCGCGACATTGCTTACGCCTGCACATTGATTCGAGGGCCGGACTCCATGAGCGACACGCCAAAACTGTCTTTCCGCTACCGTCTTGAGCAG
>JAEXXW010000655.1 GCA_023405565.1 Pseudomonadota bacterium | reverse complement strand
GTCCTGTCACGATAGGCAAAACGGGCGACGCGGCCGTAACCGTGTCGCCCCGTCAGGTCGCCGGTTGGACGAACGCCGCTCAATCGACGTGCGAGGTCCGGTCAAACAGTGCTTTCTCTTCGGGGGTCAATGCCTTGACGCTGGCCGCAGGCTGCCGCGCCTGAATCGCACTGGCGTGAGCGTCGTAGCCGCTCTTGCGCTCGGGCTGCGCGTATTGTGAACCATTGGCGAAGGAAGGATGGCCGCTATTGCGCAGGAGCGTATCAAGATCATCGGCGGCCATCGCCACAGAGGCGGTCGACAGGATGGCGGCGGCACCGAGGATGAGTTTGAATTTCGTCATGACAGTTATCCTTCTGCGTTGTTTTGGTGTCGTCATCGGCACCACATGAGCAGAAGCTAGACGCATCATCGTCCGGTTTCTGTGCGAAACCGCACACCGCGTTCAGGTGCCGGATCGTGCGACCATGCTTGCGAGCTGGCTGCGCTTGCGGAATACAGCCACCTGCATCGGATCCGCCTTGCCGGCTATCGTCACCAGCGCCACCTCCTGTCGCACCGCATCCAGTCCGGCCCGGTCGAGGGCCTGGCAGGAAATGACCAGCGTGCAACCCAGATGCTTGGTTTGTTCCTCCAACTTGGCGGCAACGTTCCCGGTATCGCCAAGAAATTGCAGGGAAGGAGACGCAGCGGTCGAAATTCGGCCGACCACGGCGGAGCCGACGTGAATTCCGATACCTGGACGCAGCGGCGCGCCAAGCTCGCCGGACAATTCATCGTTCAAAGCATCGATGCCTTCCCAAACATCGTACGCAGCGACAACCGCACTATGCGCGGCCATTGCGAGGCCGCCGGCTTCAAAGACACTCATCACACCGTCGCCGGCGACGCTGGTAACGTGACCTCCATGGCTTTGGATGGCCCCGGTGACAACTTGCACATAGCGATCAAACAGAAACAGCGCGTCATAAGGAAGACGCCCCGCGGCGAGGCGTGTCGAATCGCGCAGATCGACAAAAACGGCGGCGATGTCGATTTCGCGGCCGCCATCCACGGCCGCCTCGAAGCGCGCCGCTCCGTTTGAAACGTTTTCCTTGGCCGGGACCAGAGGCACGACGGCGATATCATGGGCCGGCCGCAACTGGCATGCGAGCCGCACATTCGGTGGCGCGGCGATGCGGTGAAGCGTTTGCGCTTCCATCTCCGACGGTGCAGGCAATGGCGAGTCACCGCCCACGACGCGGATACGGCACGTGGAACATCTGCCGCGGCCACCACAGACGGATGTGTGGGGAATACCGGCCCAGCGGCTCGCTTCCAGGATCGAGAATCCCGCTGGCGCCGGCACGACACGACTGCCCGGGTAGGTGATATGGATGGCGCCAAGATGGCGATCGTAAAAGTCGCGGACCGCACGCAACATCAGAACGGCCAATACGAGCGCAATGTAAGAGAGCAGCAGCCCGTCAACGATATTGTTGACGTTTTCGCTGTCGCGGATCTTCTGTGCCGTCGGCGCGGCGATCAGGACCGCGATATCCGGAGCATTGCGCTGCACCGCCTCGCGCAGATCAAGCCCGGCATTGACGAAGCCCAGCAACGCGATCGTGGGGACAAGCACCGCGATCGAAGTCAGCGCGGGGCTGAACCGGCCATACCAGACCTTTGAACGCAACCACGCACGCAATCCGATGCAGCCATGAATCCACACAACCAGAAACTGGAGAAGCTGCCGCGGCAGAGCATAGTCCGGAGAAGCCACCCAAAAGAGATAGAGCAGCCGCGTATAGCCAAAATCCATGTTGTGGAGCGTTTCACCCAGACGGATTGCGCCAGCATGTGGAATGAACAACAGCGGGATCATGAGACCCAGGGCAAGTTGCCACGCTTCACCAGCGGGCAAGCGCAGATGCCTCCGCCGGTAAAGGGCATACAGGCCAAGGAGGCCGTGTAACACGAACGAACCGTAGAGGAGGAGAAGACCGGGCAGCGTGTGCCAGGGTGCGTGCAGCACAACGGCCGCCGCATCCATGGCCGCTATCGAACGGATGCCAAAAGCGTGATTGATAAAATGTGAGGTGACATATGCAAACAGAACAAGGCCGGTCGTGATACGAAGGCTTCGTAACAGCCTTTGGCCTCCGATGGCCGCCTTTACCCCGCCAACCTGCGAAACGTCATGAGCCGTCAAACCGAAACCCTAGCGAAAATCGACCTGTTTCGGTCGCTCGATAGCACGAAAATCCAGCGGCTCGATACGCAATGTTCCTGGCGACGCGCCTCTCGCAATGAATTGATCATCGACTATCAGGACGACAGCAACGACGTCTTCTTCGTCGTATCAGGTGCCGTTCAGGTCAAACTGCAATCGGTATCAGGGCGCGAAGCGCTGCTGCGCGAAATCAATGCCGGAGAATATTTTGGCGAACTCGCGGCAATTGACGGGCAACCCCGGTCGGCGAGCATCGTGGCCGTGACCGACGTTACTATCGCACGTATGCCGGCGAGCGTCTTCCGTGCGACGGTGCATGCCAATCCCGACGTCTGCGATCAGTTGCTGTCGCTGCTGTCCAGCCAGATTCGCATGCTGGCCAATCGCGTGAATGAATTTACCACGCTTGATGTCCGCCACCGCATTCATGCCGAATTGTTGCGGCTGGCCCGTCCCACAGACAATAGCCCGGGACAGGCCGTGATCTCGCCTCCTCCTGTGCAGACTGAAATTGCAGCTCGTGTCAGCACCCGGCGGGAGGCCGTCGCACGTGAATTGAATGCGCTGGAACGAGCCGGCCTGATACAGCGCAGGCGCGGCGCGATCGTCCTGACGGACACGGCCGCCTTGCGCAAAATGATCGATGACGCAGCGGGCCTGGACTGATCAAGGATATCTGCTGGCCATCGATCCCGCACTCTGACCGAATATCACCACCCCGATCCGCCACCGCCACCGCCGCCGCCGCCGGACGAGCCGCCACCGCTCGAACCCGACGAACCGCCACCGCTTGAGCCCGGCGGCGTCGACGCGGATGCAACAGTGCTCGACAAGGTGCTGCCGATACGATCGGCAAAGCCGCCGGGATCGCTATTGATGTCGCGATTGCCCGAATACCATGCCGCTGTCGTGGCTCCCGCTGCCGCCGCCGCTGCGAGAACGCCGGCAAAGCGTTCGGCCCAGCGGTTCTCGACATCGAGCGCGACCGCATAAGGCAGATAGCGCTCGAACAATTCCGGCGTCTTTTCCGGCGGATGGAGATAGTTCAGCCGATCTTCTTCGGCAACGCCGAGATATTGCTTGAAGCCCTCGATCTCATCCATGACCTTGCGGCCGGCGACCGTGCGCGCCTTCAGCACGACGAAGGCGATGGCGATCAGCGGTGCGGCGATCACGGGCGAGAGCATTGCAAGACTGATGGCGCTGATGACCGAATGCGTCGTCTCATACGCCGACCCCAGAATGATGGCGATGCCAGCAACTGCGAAGGCCCCCGTGAACAGAAAGCCGAAGACAAAGGTCAGAAAGCCAGTCTGCTGGAAAATCAGGCCAAGCAGGAAGAATGTCATGATGATGAGGGCGGGACCTGCGAATGCCGTTCCGAACAGCATCGCGCCGCCAAGATCGCTGCCATAGGTCAGGAACACGGAGAGCGCGACAGCGGCAATCATCAGCAGCCAGAGCACGGCACCGGCGGCGGTCCAGCCATAATTGTTGCTGAACAGCTTGCCCAGATAGAGATCAGCCAATCCCTTTTGCAGCTTCTCCTTGGCCGCACCGATCTTCTTGTGGTTGGTATCGTTGAGCGACAAGGACGATCCTGTCCTGAAAAGCTCGTTCGCCATTGCCTCGACCGGGGACGATACACCGGTGCCCGCTCCAACATATTTAAGCTTCATGTCCTTGCCGACATCCATCAGCTTGGCACCACCGCGCACGGCCAGATCGAGAATACCGGCGCTGAAGGCGCGATTATCGAAATCCATATTGGCCACATAGCGAACGGCCGGCGCTGACATATCCTTCGGTGGCGCGAACAGCGGGATGATGGTGCCGCCACGCGGATCACGTCCGACCTTCAACCACGCGAAGACGTAGTAGCCGAGCAGCAGCAGCAGACCGGAAGCGCCGATGAAAAGAGGCAGATTGTCCCGCAGCCAGTAGCGCGCCAGTTGCGCCTGGCTCGGCGGCGTCACGATGCCCTTCGGCCAGGCCGCCGCAACGGTAAGGCCGCTGCGCGGCGGCAAGGGCCGCGTGGTGCGAAACACGATGACGCCGGGCCGCTGCTCGATGACGGCCGCATCCTTGCCGGTCGCACCCTGCGGGCCGGTATAGAACGCGCTCTGCGTGAAATTCACCGGCTCCGGCAGCGTGATCCGCGCTTCGGCAACATCGATCGGAAAGGTCCACCCCGTTCCGGTCGCGTTCCAGTAGAGTTCGTCGAAGCCATCGAAGAAGCCGATCTGCCGCGTCGTGCGATAACGGATCACATAGGTGATCTGGCCCGGCGTCAGCGTATGATCGGCGCTGCCGATGCGAACACGCACGCCATTGTTAAGCCGCTCCAGCGCATAGTTTTCCGGATTGCCGCCGCGCGTCACCGACTCCACGTCGAAGCCGACTTCGACACGCCGGCCATCGCGCGCCGTGTAGGTCGTTGGAAAATCGCGCAGGATGCCGCGGCGAATCTCCCGCCCCTCCGCGCGCAGGCGAATGGTTTCGGTGACCAGCAATTCGCCGTTGGTCTCGACCTTCACATCGCTGACGAATTGCAGGATGCGCTCGTCCGCACGCGCAAACTGGAGCGAAACCGTCAGAACCAGCGCCGCAAGCGCGGCGCGCACAACCATCATCATGACGTGGCTCGCTCGAATGTCACCTGGGGCGTTGCGCCGTCGCCGGCATCGATCTGGAAGAACTCGGCCTCCTTGAAGCCGAGCGGACGCGCGATCAGCACGTTGGGAAAAGACTGGATCATGATGTTCAGGTTGCGCACGCTGCCGTTGTAATAGCGCCGCGCCATCTGAAGGTTGTCCTCGATCTCGGCGAGCTGCTCCTGCAGCTTCAGGAAATTCTGGTCGGCCTTGAGATTGGGATAGGCCTCTTTCAAAGCGATCAGCCGCGACAGCGCGCCTTGCAGTTCCCGCTCCGCATTTTCCTGCGTCCTGACGTTCGAGGCGGCAATGCTGTCGGACCGGATCTTGGCAATGTCCTCGAACAGCTTGCGCTCATGCGCGGCGTAGGCCTTCACCGTCTCGACGAGGTTGGGCACGAGATCGGTGCGCCGCCGCAACTGGACGTCGATACCGCTCCAGCCTTCGCGCACGAGATTGCGCTCGCGCACCAGCCGGTTGAAAATCCAGACGAGATAGATCGCGAGGGCAAGGATCAGCCCCCCGATGAGATAGACACCCATGCACGACGCCCCAAATGCGGCTGCCGGTGCGGCCAGCCGTGGCGTTTGTAGCATCGGGGCTGAGAAAAGTTCAGGCGCCGGCCTGAAAGCCGGCGCCATCCACCGTCAATATGATGTTATTTGCGCCCGAGGCCGCCTTTAGCGAGACCGCCTTTAGAACATCGGTGGGAACGGACGGCCGCCGCGATCGAGCGTGATCCAGCGCGTCTCGGTGAAGGTCTCCAGCGACCAGCGCCCGCCATGCTTGCCGACGCCGGAGGCCTTGAAGCCGCCGAACGGCACATGCGGCTCGTCATTCACCGACGAACAATTGATGTGGCAATTGCCGGTATCGAGCTTGCCAACGATCGCAAGCCCGCGGCCTTCGTCGCGCGTCATCACACCGGCCGAAAGGCCGTATTCGGTGTCGTTGGCGATCTGGATCGCCTCGTCGTCGGTGCGGAAAGGAATGACTGGCACCACCGGGCCGAAGGTCTCGTCCTGGTAGAGCTTCATGTCCGGCGTGACGCCGGTCAGGATGGTCGGCTCGACGAAGCGGCCTTCGATCTTGCCGCCCAGCGCCACCTTCGCCCCCTTGGCGATCGCGTCTTCCAGTTGCTCGCGCACCTTGCCGACCTGCTTGTCGTTGATGAGCGGGCCGATGATGTGTTCCTTGCTCTTGGTCGGATCACCGACCTTGAGCTTCTTCGCACGCTCGACGAACTTCTTCAGGAAGTCGTCGTAGATCTTCTCGTGCACGAGAACCTTTTCGACCGACATGCAGATCTGGCCCTGATGCATGAAGGAGCCGAAATTGGCTGCCTGCGTCGCGCGTTCCATGTCGGCATCGTCGCAAACGATCAGCGAATCCTTGCCGCCGAGTTCGACACAGCATTTCTTCAAGTGCGCACCGGCCTTGGCGGCGATCTGCCGGCCGACAGCTGTCGAGCCGGTGAAGGAGATGCCCTTCACATAGGGATGCTCGATCAGTTCGTCGCCGACTTCCTGCACGTGATCGCGCGAACACGTCACGACATTGAACACGCCTTTCGGCAGTCCCGCCTCCTCGAACACCTCGGCAAACAAAAGCCCGCCGCAATAGGGCGTTTCTTCCGACGGCTTCAGCACGATGGTGTTGCCGGCGGCGAGCGGAAAGGCAAAGCCGCGCGACGACAGAATGCACGGGAAGTTCCACGGACTGATGATCGAGACCACGCCCATGGGGCGGCGCACGGCCATCGACACTTTGCCGTATTCCGACGGGAGTACTTCGCCGGTCGATTGCCAGACCGATGCGGCAGCCGCGCGGAAAACTTCCGTTGTGTAGCCGGTCTCGAACATGCCCTTGCCGAACCAGCCGCCGCCTTCGGCCTGCAGCGCGTCGACAATTTCCATCTTCCGCTTCTCGAAAATCTCGGCCGCCTTCTCGAGATAATGCGCGCGCTTGGTGAACGGCAACGCCGACCACTCGGCAAACGCATCATGCGCGGCCTCGATTGCCGCGGCGGTTTCGGCGCGGCCGTAATCGGGCACTTCGGCCCAGACCGAACCATCGGCCGGATTGAGGTCGCGGAACATCTTACGGGTGGCGGAACGGCCACCGATGGATTGGCCTTCGAATATGCGTGCCATCTATGATCTCCCTTAAAGGTCGGGTCTCGTTCTGTCGGGTTGCATCAGCCGGGCTTGTCCTTGCGCGGACCCTTGCCTGGCTTCAGCGTTGTGATGGTCAGTGTCTTGCGGCGCGATGCGACATGCGCGGCATGGATCGTCGATGCGCGTGTGACGAGAGCAACGACATCGATCTCGTTACCTGGCTGCGCAGCCTCCTGCCGGTGTTCGGCATCGATATCGACACCGCGGCTGTTGTGGCCAAGATCGGGATGAAGCGCAGGATGAATTGTCGGCGCCATGGAGGTCGCAGCATCGGGAGTCGTAGCATTGGTTTGGCGCACGAATGCGCTCGGCACCGGCTGCGCCGCACGCCGCGCGCGGATGTGATCGGCCAGGCGATCACCGGCAGATCGCGCGAGCATGCCGGGATCCAGCGGATCGATATCGTTGAGAGCAGTCATCGGATCGTAAAGTCCGGCGAAGGCCGATGGGTTGCCGCGTGTGGCGCGCAGCGAGCGGATATGTCGCGCATGGCGCAATGTGGCCGCCTTCGCCAGTTCGGCCGCATGATCCGTCAGTTGCCGGGTGTCGCCAGCAGCAAGTGCGCGCGACGGCGATGCGCCGGACGGCGTGGATGCGGCCAGTTCGTCCCACGGATCGGATGCTTTCGTCGGATCGTAGCGGCCGATAAAGGCACTCGGCAGCGTAGCAACCCGTCGCAGCGAGCGCACGAACGCCGTCTGAATTGCTCCGGCGCGAATCGCAAGCGCACCGATCAAACGACCGATCGCGGCGAGATCGCCGGGCAGCACGAACGGCGCCGGCAAACGGATGGATTGAGCAGCGGGCCGTGCCGTGCCGCCACCGAGATAGGCGTTCACCACCGCAGGGTCGCTCATCAGGCTTTGCGCGGTCCCCTCGCCCGTGATGCATCCGACTTCGATCAGATAACCGCGATCGGCGATCTTCAGGCTTTGCCGCGCATTCTGCTCGACCAGCAGAATGCCAACGCCGGTGGCGGCGATCGACTTCAGTGAGCGAAACAGTTCTTTCGTCAGCACCGGCGACAGACCGAGCGATGGCTCATCCAGCATCAGGATGTCGGGCTGCGACATCAATGCACGGCCGATGGCGACCATCTGCTGTTCACCGCCGGACATCGTGCGCGCGATCTGCGACTTGCGTTCGGCGAGACGCGGAAACATCGCGTAGATGCGCTCGAGTGTTTCATGTTCACGGCTGCGCGCACGGCCGGGAAAGGCGCCGAGCTGCAGGTTTTCCGCAACGGTCAATTCGCCGAAAATTCCGCGCCCTTCCGGCACCAGCGCAATGCCCTGCTCGACAATGCGATGCGCCTTCATGCCGGTGATGCGATCGCCGTTCATGCGGATTTCGGAGCCGGGCTCGACCTTCACCGTGCCGGCAATGGCTTTGAGAAGGCTCGACTTGCCGGCACCATTGGCGCCGAGGATGACGCAGATCTCGCCCTTGGCGATGGTCACGGAGACATTATCCAGCGCCCGATGCCGGCCGTAACGAACGCTGAGATTCCTGATCTCAAGCATCGTCATCGTCCCCGAGATAAGCCTGCACGACTTCCGGATCGGCCAGCACCTCCGACACGCCGCCTTCCTTGATCTTGCGGCCCGAACTCATCACCACGCAGCGCTCGCACAGCGAGCGGATCGCATCCATCACGTGCTCGACCATGATAATGGTCCGGCCCTGCCGGTTCAGCTTCTCGATCAACGCGATGCCGATATGGAGTTCGCTGGGATTGAGGCCCGCCAGCCATTCATCGAGCAGCAGCACACGCGGATCGGACGCGAGCGCGCGCGCCAGCTCCACACGCTTCTGATCGATATAGGTCATGGCAGCCACCGGCACATGCTCGCGGCCGCGCAAGCCAACGAGCGCCAGCAGCTCGCGGGCAAGATCACGCGCCTCGGCACCCCAGACACGGCGATGACCGAACACGGCACCGGCCATGACATTATGCTCGGCATCCATCGACGGCAGCACACGCACAAGCTGGAAAGTGCGTGACACGCCGAGCCGGGCGATATCGTGTGCGGCAAGGCCGGAAATTTTCGTTGCGCCGAGATCGATGTCGCCCGAATCCGGCTTCAGCGCGCCGGAAATCAGGTTGAGCATCGTCGTCTTGCCGGAGCCGTTCGGGCCGATCAGCGCGAAGAGTTCGCC